>NZ_DAOLAC010000008.1:0-67214 GCF_035325325.1 Phycicoccus sp.
CACTGTGAAGACACCACTCAAAACCGCCGGTTGACAACAGAAGGGAGCCGGTGTGACCCAGTCCGACATCGCCGCCTTGGGGGCAGGTAGCCCCGCTGGCCCTGCGCCTCCCAGGCAATCGTGCAGCGCCGCTACCCGGGAGTCAGGCGTTCGTTGACCCACCCCCAGATGACTGCGCCCCCGCAACAGCGATTCTTCCCCGCGCCAATCAGATCGTCGCCACGAGAGCCGCGGTGGCGGTCAGCCCGACACCCAGGGACCAACTCCATGCTGCCCACCTCCCCAAGGGCCACCGGGTAAGCAGGGCACTCGGTGCGACCAGCGCGAGGGCGAGCACGAGTGTCTGGACGGCAGACTCCGTGCGGCTGAGGATCCGACCAACTGCCAGGACGCCGAAAGCGGCGAAACCCAATGCCATACAGGCCCTTGCGACCATGTCGGCCACTGAGAGTGGCAGGGGGTTCTCTGACTTCTCATGGGGGTCTCGAAGAGCGATTTGCTTCTCGAGGGCCGACCAGGCCTCGGCAACGTGCCTATCCGACAGCACGTCCTCGCCGAGACTTGCGGTCCAGTCCTTCAGGCCGGCTCCCGCCACAACACTTACGCCTTCGATGGTTCGAACCTGGTCCTTCTGCCCTTTGTCGACCAGACCCCTCCCCCACAGCACCACAACAGGTCGAGGTTCAATCTCCAGTGCCTTGAACGGATGCCACAGTCGCAGCGTGCGGGCGCCAGCCTTGGCCTGGGCGACCGCATCGAGGAGTCGTCGACGCCCGTACTCCGACTCCCATGAACTACTCCACTTCGTTTCAAGGGCGTACGCGCCGCCAGGGCCCAGCAGCACGTGGTCGACATCTCGTTCGCTGAGAGCAACGTGATTCACGAGCCGCCATCCCCTTCTGGAGAGCCGGCGCAGTTCCGCGGCGGTCCACTTCTCGGCGTCGTCGCCCGTCATGGACGAGGCCGTCCCCGTGGCTTGCATGGTCAGGACCCAGACAGCCCCTGGGATCAAGACGAAGGCCGCTCCTGTCACGACGCCGGAGAGGAAGAGGTTCGGCATCGTCCAGGCGATCGCAACGCTAAGAGTCACCCCCAAGCCAACGAAAGCCGCGAGGATGCCTCGGTTTGACCTGATGAAGGCTCGCTGCTCATTACGGGCGCGTGCGCGTGCCCACGATCCCGCCCTGGTCGCGCTCGAGAGCTCGCGTCGGCGGCCGTGATCGCTCGATTTGTCCGGGTGCCACATCCGGGAAGTGTCCAGCAAGTTTGGAACGAGCACGCTGAACGCGGCCCAAGTGGGGGCCGCCGATTTCACAAGTCAGCCGCCCGATAGCCGAATTCTGCAGGCTCGCGATAGCCGAATTCGCAGGCTCACGCGCCAAGGCCTGGCAAGCTGCGATGAGTGACCACTGGGGATGGCAGCCTGCTCGAGGGCCTCTACGAGAGCCTGATCACGCGTGCGCTTGAGAAGCGCCTGGCGGCGATCACCAAGCTCGACATTCACCGCGGGCCGATCGACGAGGCCGACGAACCTGACGTTCTGGCGAGGCACGTCCGGGATGTCACCCTCCGAGCTCTGCGTGAGGAGAAGAATGCCGAGCGGCGCCTGGCCCTGGTCAACCAGCTCGTGGAGATGCTCGGTGCCTCGGAGGACTCGCTGTCGGCGGCGAGGCAACTGCTTGCTATTGCGGTTCCGCCGGCGCCCGGAGGCCACCTTCGGTTGCTGAGTGACCGTCCCTCGACTCCGCTCTCCGAGGCGGCCTTGCTGACGAACGCCGCGGGTGAGCCGGGGCTCGGCCATGAGATCCGTGCGGAGCTGGCCAGTGCCGATCGCGTCGACCTGATCATGGCCTTCGTCAAGTGGTACGGACTTCGCCTCCTCGACGACAGACTGGAGGCGCTCAGGGAGCGAGGCGTGCCGCTTCGCATCATCACCACGACCTACATGGGCGCGACGGATCGGGCCGCTCTGGACCGGCTGGTCCGGGACTTCGGGGCCGAGGTGAAGGTCCAGTTCGACTCGCAGCGGACCCGGCTGCATGCGAAGTCCTGGCTGTTTCGGCGCAACACCGGCTTCGACACCGCCTACGTCGGCTCCAGCAACCTGTCCCGGGCGGCCATGCTCGACGGCGTCGAGTGGAACGTGCGACTCTCCGCCATCTCCACTCCCGCGCTGCTGCAGAAGTTCCGGGCGACGTTCGACAGCTACTGGAACGACCCAACCTTCGAGACCTACGACCCCGACGCTGATCGGGACCGCCTAGACGACGCCCTCGCCGAGGCGGCCGGCAAGCGGCCTCACGACCGCGTCACCCTCACCCTTTCGGGGCTAGAGGTCCGTCCGTACGCCTACCAGCAGGAGATGCTCGACCAACTCGACGTCGAGCGCTTGGTTCACGACCGGCACCGCAACCTGCTCGTAGCCGCGACAGGGACCGGCAAGACCGTGGTGGCGGCTCTGGACTACCGCCGCCTCGCCGCCGGATCCGCGACGCTGCCTCGGCTGCTCTTCGTCGCGCACCGGCGGGAGATCCTCCAACAGTCCCTGCGCACCTACCGCGAGGTCCTGAGCGACGCCGGCTTCGGCGAGCTCTACGTCGATGGACACCGCCCCGAGCGCTGGGACCACGTCTTCGCGTCCGTCCAGTCCCTCTCGTCGTACAGCATCACCAACATCCCCGCGGACGCGTACGACGTCGTCGTGGTCGACGAATTCCACCACGCCGAGGCCCGCACCTACCGACGCATCCTCGACCACCTCCAACCTCGAGAACTCCTGGGGCTCACCGCCACCCCGGAGCGTGGCGATGGGCTGGATGTCCGCTCCTTCTTCGAGGGACGGACGGCCGCTGAGCTACGCCTGTGGGACGCGCTCAAAGCCGACCTGCTGACGCCATTCCACTACTTCGCAGTCGCCGACGGGATGGACATGACGCGGGTCGACTGGAAGGCCGGCGCCTACGACGCCGGCGAGCTGTCCAACCTGTTCACCGGCAACGACGCCCGGGCGCGCATCGTGCTCAAGGCGGTCCGGGACAAGGTCGCCGACCTCAGCGGCATGAAGGCCCTCGCCTTCTGCGTCTCCCGCGATCACGCCCAGTACATGACGCGAGTCTTCGACGAGGCCGGGATCCGGGCGGCTGTGGTCCTCGGAGACACGACGAAGCCCGAGCGGGACGACGCGGTGCGGGATCTGCGCGACGGGGCGATCCAGGTGCTGTTCGCCGTCGACGTGTTCAACGAAGGCGTCGACGTCCCAGCCATCAACACCGTCCTCTTCCTCCGCCCCACCGAAAGCTCCACCGTCTTCCTTCAGCAGCTCGGACGTGGCCTGCGCCGGGCCACCGACAAGGCCGTGCTGACCGCCCTCGACTTCGTCGGTCACCACCGCAAGGAGTTCCGCTTCGACCAGCGCTTCCGGGCCATGACGGGCAGCACACGGGCCGCGCTCGAGCGGGACATCCAGCACGGCTTCCCGTTCCTCCCCGCCGGGACACAGATCGTGCTCGACCGACAGAGCCAGGAACTCGTGCTGGAGAACATTCGCAGCCAGGTCACCACGCGCTGGACCGGCATCACCGCCGAGCTGCGGGCCCACCCCACCGATGACCTGTCCACCTTCCTCGACGAGTCCGGCGTCGAGCTCGCGGACGTGGTCCGGGCGGACCGCTCCTGGGCGCGCCTACGACGCGACGCCAGGCTCGAGGTCCCCAAGGGAGGTCCCCTCGAACAGACGCTCCTCAAGCGGGTACGCGCTTTGTGCCACATCGACGACCCTGATCGCGCGGCTGCCTACCTGACCTGGCTCGCTGACGATGCGCCCGACTATGGCCAAGCGGACCCCACTCTCCAAGCCTACGGTCGGATGCTGTTCTTCTCCCTCTGGCCGGACGGCGGCAGATTCGCCTCGTACGCCGAAGGACTGAGTGCTCTTCGCGGGGAGACCGCCGTTCGGCAGGACCTGCGGGCAGCCATCGAGATCGGACTGGATTCCGCGGAGCGCGTGACATCTCGGCTCCAGGGGTCGCTCGGCCTGCGCCCGCTGAAGGTTCACGCTCGGTACACGCGCGAGGAGATCGTCGCTGCCCTGGACTACGTGTCGCTCGACGGCCGCAAGCCGAACAGCTTCCGCGAGGGAGTTCTGTTCGCACCCGAAGCCAACGCCGACGCCTTCCTCGTGACCCTGCACAAGTCCGAGGCGGACTACTCACCGACCACGATGTACCAGGACTACGCGATCAGTCCGGAGCTCTTCCACTGGGAGTCGCAGTCGGGGACCACCGTGGCGTCGCCGACCGGTCAGCGGTACCTGAACCACCGCACCAACGGCAGTCACGTGCTGCTGTTCACCAGGCCGCAGAAGGTCTCCGCGTTCGGCGGCGGCGCGCCCTATCTGTTCCTTGGCGAGGCCGACTACGTCGAGCACCGCGGTGAGCGCCCCATCGCCATCACCTGGCACCTGCGAACACCGATGCCTGCGGCGGACTTCGCCGCCGCCAGCGTCGTGGTGTGACCCTCAGCGTCTCGGCCCGGCGGCCCCAAGCCCGACAGGCGCTCTGGCGGGAACGGCACGCTGCTGATGGGACCGTCCGACCGACAGTCGGTCTTCGCGCTCAGGCGAGTGCGCTGAGGGCTCGGACAAGGATGCGAGCTCGTTGATACGACCGGCGAGGCGCTCGAGGTAGGCGCCCGCCGACTCGTGGCGGCGGAGGAGTTGTGGCACAGCGGGTAACCACGGCGTCCCCTCGCCGCTGCCGCCAGCACGCGAGAGGGCAACTTTGCGGGCAAGGGTGGCAGCGGGGTCGTCCTCGGCGACGAGCTCGTCCTTGGTCTGCCACCAAGTGGCCTGTTGGAGGACGTCGTTCGGGGAGTCGCCGGCCGCCCACCTGATCGCGATCTGGCCGCGCAGACCCGGGTACCCGTGTTGGGAGGTGAGCCCAGGAAGCCACCGTTCGAGCGCGTCGTCGAGGGACCGCATCCGCTCGGTGCCGAGCACGTGCTGGGCGAGGAGCGGTAGGGCGTCCTCGTACTGCTGGACGAGCGTCGCGAGCTCGTGGTGGGTGTCGGGGGTGCCTGCTCGGGTGGCGGATTCGACTCGCTCGTCGTGGTCGAGGATGCGGGCGAGTAGATCGCGTGGTCCGTCATCCGGCGGCAGGGTGCCGAGGGGAACGTCCTCGGCGGGTGTCGCGCCGTCTCTGAGGTAGAGGTGGTTCTCGTGTCGTCCTCGGGAGAGGGCCACGTAGAGGCTCTGCCGGCTCTCGTTGCCCGCCAGGACGGTGTGGGTGGTGTCGACGGTGGCGCCCTGGGCGCCGTGGATGGTGCCCGCGTAGCCGAGCTGGACGTGCTGCTCGACGTACCCGAAGGGGAGGGTGACGCTCTCGTGGCCGCCGACCCGCCGGTTGGCTGGGGCGACGAGCAGGGCGCCGTCGGGACCGACACTTCGAACGGCCCAGCGGTCACCGTTCTTGACCCAGGTGCCGCTGCGGGTGCGGAGGGATCGGTCGTTGTGGCGAGTGACGACGAGGTCGCCGGCGCTGGCGTGGCTGCCGTCCGCGAGGCCGACCTCCCGGGTCGGGTGGTGCCCGTCCAGCCGGTCCGCACGTGCCTGCTCGTTGAGGACGCGGACGACGTCTCGGCTGGCGGCGAGCAGGAGGCTGCTCCGTCCGGCGTTGATGTCGGCGCGCCAGGCGTCGTAGGCCTGGTCGGCGGCGGTGCCTGCGTCTCCGACGTGGACCCGGCCGAGGGTGAGGTAGTGCTCGAGCGCGGCGGGGTAACCGTCGCGGATGCCGAGGGTGGCGGTGGCTTCCGCGGGGTCGGTGAAGCGGTGCAGCTCGGTGAGCCGCACTGTGGTGCCGGTGCGGTCGCCGAGCCCGGCGAGGTCGCGGAAGATGCCGCTGGCGGCGACGGCGGTCAGCTGCTGGTCGTCGCCGACGAGCCGGACGCTCCCGCCGCGGGTGAGGACGTGGTCGACGACGGCGGCGAGGTCCCTTGTCCCGACCATCCCGGCCTCGTCGACGATCAGGAGGGTGCGGGGCCCGACCGGCGGGAACGCGGCGACCCGGCGGTCGGTCTCGGCGAGCGAGCCGGTGTGGAGGAACTTGGCGACGGTCTCGGCGGGGGGGTCGATGGCAGTTCCGAGCTCAGCTGCGGCGACCGCGGTCGGGGCGAGCCCGACGACCTCCCCGCCGCCGCCGCGCCACGCCTTGGCAAGCGTGGCCACCGCGGTGGTCTTGCCGCTGCCGGCCGGGGCGAGGGCGACCTGGACGCGCGCTCCGCTGGTGGCGAGCCGGGCGACGAGGTCCGCCTGGCCGGGGTCCAGCGACGTTCCGTTCTCGGTAGGGCGTCCGATGGCGAGCTGGACGAAGATCTCCTGGACCGTGTGCCCGTCGGTGCGCTCGGCGGACTCGAGGAGCCGCCGCTCGGCATCGAGGATGCCGATGGAGGTGTAGGTCCGGCTCCCGTGGACGGTGTAGACCGACTCCCCGTCCGGGCGGCGCAGCACCTCCGGCTCGCCGAGGTCGCGGGTCTCGGTAACGGGCACGGAGAGCTGTCGGGTGACGCACTGGGTGACGACACGGACGGTCTCGTCAAGGTCGGCGAGCGCCACCCCGGCGTACCGGGCCTGACGGAGCGCCTCCGCCCGCACGTGCCAGACCTGCCAGGTCGAGCGTGACGCCTCGAGCACCGCGAGCACCCTTGTGGACAGTTCGTTGCCGCCTTCGTACCCACCCCTGTGGACAACGTGTTGCCGCCCGCGGCCGAGCACGCCGGCGAGCATGTCGGCGGCCGCACTGGCGCCGGCACGCCCGGGGTGAGCGAGCACGGTCTCGGCCTCGGCGCGCCACTGCTCCCGCTGCTCACGCAGGCTGCGAGGTTCATGCTTGTCCGGACGGGTCTCGAGGTTGGCCTGCTGGGCCAGCGCCAGGGACTCGATGCGGGTGGGGACGCGACCGTGGTCGGCCTGGAAGGCCTCGGCGAGGTCGCGCTGACGGTCAGTGATGTCACGGCGGCGGGACGACCACGCCTCGAGCAGGCGGGGGTCGAGGCCGTCGATCTCGCGGACCGGGCGGCGGCCCTGGGGGTCGGGTCGGTCGACGAACCGGACGCCGAGCCGGTCGGTGAGCTCGGCCTCGAGGCGGGTGTTGTAGTGCTCGGAGGCCATCACCTTGGCCTTGAACAGCATCCGCCCGTCGAGGGTGAGCCACTTGCTCCCCTCGGCCGGGAGGGTCTGGGCCTTGTTGGAGACCACGAGGTGGGTGTGCAGGTCGGGGTCCCCGGCACGGGAGTCGCGGTGGTCGAACGCGACCGCCACGAGACCGGTGACCGGCACCTGCCGGATGCCGCCCTTGCCGACCCGGGTGAACGCGACCTCGCCCTCAAGCATCGCGAGGGTCGAGCGGACCGCGGCGTGGTGGGCAGCCTCGACCTGGCCGGCGACCTCCGGTGGGGCGAGCGCCCACAGCGCGGAGACCGACTTCACCGGGCTGAAGGTCAGGTCGTACCCGGCGACGGGGACCTGCGCCGGCCGGGACGCGCTCGCGAGGAACCCGGTCAGCTCGGCATCGTCCCGCGGCGGCCGGCCGTGCTCGCGGGCGAACGCCACGGTGGCGACGCTGGTGCGGATCTGGGCCCGCTCACCCGGTGGGATCGGCGCGTTCCACGACAGGCCTTGGCCGGTGTTGTGGTCGCTGAAGGCCTGCGCGACCTCCTGTCGCAGCGTGGTCGCGGCGAACGTCGGGAAGGCGCGGCCGAGCGCGCCCCATCCCCGGGTGGTCGCCTCCGGCTCCCCTGAGCGGGGGTGCCGTCCCTGCCCGAAGAGCAGCTTCATCTGCTCCTCGGTGACCGCGTCCCCGAGGGCGAGGTCGAGCCCGGCCAGTCCGGATCCCATCCACCGTCCGGGCGCCTCGCCCTTCTCCTCGTAGTAGCTTGCCAGCCCGGCCTGCCGGATCTCAGTCGCGTCGTGGGCCGCGACCTGCCGGGTCAGGTACGTGTACCCGCTCCCGGCGGCGAGCTTGTGAAGAGTCATCACATATGGAAAAGCCTCCGGGGAGGGCCTTCCTGGACCTGTCGTCGAGGAATCGACCACGTCAGTGCACCGGGTGTGTTCCTGGATCGTGGTGGTGATGGTTGCGTCGGTGGGCCGGGACGCGGTGTGCGGCAGCGGTGGCGAGGCGGGGCGGCGGTCGGGGGCATCGAGGTCGTCGGTAGGTGAGTCGGTTCGAGGTTTCTCGGTGGAGGAGGTCCAGGAAGGGCGGGTCCAGAGGCTTTTCCTAGTAGGCGGGCACGTCGTGTCGGTGGTTATCCACAGGTCGCGAGGGCCATCGCCGTTTCGGGTGAGACGTGACCTACTGGAGGTCGGCCCGCGACGAGAGGAGTCGGACATGTCCACGGCGGCACAGCAGAACAACGCAGGACCCACCAACGAGCGGAAGGCGCCCGTCGGGCCGCTGCGGCGGCGCTGGTACACCGTCCCCGAGGTCGCCGAGATGCTCGGGTACGGCACGACGAAGGTGCGGATGATGGTCATCAGCGGCGACCTGCGCTCGCTCAAGGACGGCGGGTCGCGGCGCATCCTGCCCGCATGGGTCGACGAGTACATCGAGCGGCGGGCCGCCGAGGCGGAGGCGGACTGGCCGTTCGAGGTGGAGGACGACTGGCCGTGAGCCGGCGGCCGAACGGGGAGGGGTCGATCTACCCGTATCGCAACGGCTGGGCCGCTCACGTGTGGATCACCACCCCGACCGGGCGCCGGCAGCGCAAGTCGGTCTACGGGAAGACCCGCGAGGAGGTCCACACCAAGTGGCTCCGCCTCCACCAGCAGGCGCGGAGGGGACCGGTGGCGCCGGTCTCCCCGCGCCTGCGGGACTTCCTGCGGCGGTGGCTGCGCGAGACGGTCAAGCCGAACCTGTCGCCGACCACCGCGAAGAACTACGAGATGTTCGCCCGCCTCTACATTGTCCCCGACCTCGGCAACCGGCCGCTCGACAAGCTCATGGTCCGCGACGTCCAGGTCTGGGTGAACGCGCTACGGACCAGGTGCCAGTGCTGCGCCCAAGGGAAGGACGCCGTCCGTCCCGTGCCGCTGTGCTGCGCCATCGGCAACTGCTGCCACGAGGTCGCCTCGGACTGGACGATCCACCAAGCATGGCGGGTGCTGCGTGGGGCGCTGACCCAGGCGATGCGCGAGGAGCTGATCTTCCGGAATGTCGCCGCGCTCGTGAGGGTGCCGATGCCGCGCCGAAAGAAGCAGCCGGTGTGGACGGTGGAGGAGGCGCGGCGGTTCCTGGAGTCGGCGCGGGTCGACAACGACCCGCTCTACGCGGCCTACGTCCTCCTGCTGACGCTCGGGCTGCGGCGCGGGGAGCTGCTCGGGCTGGCGTGGGAGGACGTCGACCTCGAGCGCGGCGAGGCGCTCATCGCGTGGCAGGTCCAGCGGGTCGACGGGCAGCTGATGCGGCGGCACACCAAGACGCCATCGTCGGACGCTCCGCTGCCGCTCCCCGACCTCGCGGTGCGGGCGCTCGAGAGGCACCGCATCGAAGAGGACAGGCGCCGGCTTGCGGCCGGCGAGATGTGGGGCGACTGCGGGCTCGTCCTGACGACCCGACACGGTGACCCAGTCGACCCGCGCAACTTCCACCGGGACTTCAAGCTCCGCGCGGTGAAGGCCGGCGTGCCGGTGATCCCGGTCCACGCCACGCGCAGGACCTGCGCCAGCCTCCTGGTAGCCCTCGAGGTACACCCGCGCGTCGCGATGGCGGTCCTACGACACAGCCGCATCGCCCTGACCATGGAGGTGTATTCCCAAGTCTCATCGCAATCGACCCGCGACGCCCTGCATCAGCTCGGGGTCCGGCTCACCGGAGGCGCCTAGCCCCAGCGGTGCCGGCCTTCAGGCTGCGGGTGTTGTAGCTCCAGAATCGAGAACTCGACACCCGCCCCGTCGACGGGTGCACAGCGTGGCACTTCGACGGACCGCGGCCGCAAGGTGACTCTGACTTATCCGAGCACAGGGTCGAGAGCTTGAACCAACCGCTCGAGTTCCTTTGCCCAGCGTTCGCTGGACTCATCGCCGTCCATTGTTTCGACCAGGGCTGATGCACGCGCGAACGCAACCCGCGCCTCGACGCTCTCCTCTCCGGAGGGCCCTGACTCACCATCCGCGGCTTCGGTCACGTCGGTGTATGCAGCCAACTGCCGCTCCACCATGTCCACCTGGCTCTGGAAGTGCCGCAAACGACCCTGCAGTCGTCTGAACATGCGCTCGGTTTCCCGCTTGCAGGCCGAGTCGTGGTACTTGGCGCGACGCCCCGGTCCGGTGCTGTGCTGCAGGCGCTGGTCGCATCGTGGATTGGCGCAGAAGCCGTCGAGGAACTCCAGGTCGTCTGCGCCCTCGTCGAGGCCCTCCACCTCAACGAGATGCGTGCCCCTGCTTCCCGGTGTCATGGGCGCTCTGAACGGCAAGAATTCGCGCGAAATCTCATGGAGGCATCGTAGATTCATCACCGCTGCTCACAGGAGCTGACACGCCGCCGTCCTGCTGTCGCGGGCCAGGTAGATCGTGGGACGACTCGCCACATTCGGCCGAATAATTCCGCGCGAAAAGGGACCACCGCACACTGGACTCAGGGCCGGCCTCAGACGGGGCGGCCGACAGAACCTCGACACAACTAGGAGCGCCATGAGCAAGGGGAAGGGCGTGCACATCACGCCGCGGGAGGATGGGCGCTGGAGTGTCGTGCGAGACGGAGCTGAGCGCGCCTCGTCTGTCCACGACACGCAGGCGGAGGCTGCTTCTGCTGGGCGAGGCACCGCCCGGCGTGAGCGCACTGAGCTGTACGTGCATGGTCGTGATGGCCGGATCCGGGAGCGAGACTCCTATGGCAACGACCCCTACCCGCCGAGGGGCTGATTGCGATGGCCAACTTCAGCGCAAGCCAGTTCAACGCGCAGATGCGCGCTGCTCAGCGGCGCGCAGAGCAGCAGCTCAAGAGGGAGGTCGACCGGGTCAACCGCGCCAACAAGAAGGCGGTGGATGAGTACAACCGCAAGGCCGAGGCCCACAACCGTCGAGTGATCGCGGACTACAACCGACAGGCAGATGCGCACAACCGCAAGGCCGACGCGCACAACCGTCGGGTGATCGATCACCTGAACAGACAACTCAGTGAGGGCCGTTCTACGACCGTGCGCTACACGGAGCCGGAGCGGCGGCTGTCCGACCGGGTTCACGACGCGGTCGCTCAGGTGGATCCGAAAGAGTACGAAACGTTCTTGAGCTACGCGCGGATCGACGGCAGTGAGGTGGCCGCCGAGCTCCGGACTGCGCTGGAAGACCTCGGGGTTGCAGTTTGGTTCGACCACGTCTCGATCCAGGCCGGCAAGAGTCAGTCCCTTCAGATGGATCAGGGGCTACGCAAGGCCCGGTCCGGCATCGCTCTGTTGACGCCCGCCTATCTGGCTGGCCGCTTCTGGACCGAGCGTGAGCTCGGCGCTCTGCTGGGCAAGTCCACACTCATTCCGGTCCTACACAACGTCACATTCAAGGACGTGCAGGAGTACAGCGGGATCCTCCCCGATCTCGCGGGCTTCACCACTGCCACCGACTCAGTCAACGACATCGCGCGCAAGATTGCCGCGGCGGTCACCGTCGACACCTGAGCGAACATCGCCCAACCGCTACGCGTCTTTCGGACCGCCGTTGACGCCGACCGATCCTCCTGCAGGATCAGTCGGGTCGGCCGACTCATGATTCCACCTCGGTAGCTACCTCGAACCTGAACTTCATCTCACGGCCGTCGACGCGGAACAGCCGTGCCTCCGGGCCCAACGGGTTCGGGAGCCAATGGAAGCGCCGCAGTTGCGAATCCAACACATTGCCGACGAACAGGATCGTGTAGCGCTCGTGGGGAGCAAGGCTGAGAGCTCGCCGAATCTCTGATTCTGGCAGTTGGAAGGACGTGTCACTTCCGGTGGTGGCCTTTACCTCGATCAAGTAGGTGAGGTCTCCCGCCAGCACCTCGAAGTCATAGCCAAGGGAGTCGTCCCCAAGTCCATCGCCGATGATGTCGTTGCGGGCGCCGGAGCGCCACGTTTGCTCGCGGGGGAGACCGAAGTTGGATGCAATCCAGTGGCCCGCGAAGATCTCCCCAGCGAGTCCGATTTTCGCGAGCTTCCCGGGTGGAACCAATCCCACGCGGGCCGGCTTGGACAACGCCGGGTTCCGACTGCCACCACCACCGCCGAGTCTCGTCGGTGGCAGCTCGTTGAGCTCCTCCAGCGAAGGGGCTTCACCGAGGTCGACTTCGGCGAGCGCATCAGCGATCGCCTCATCCAGCTTCAGAAGGTCATCGGGGTCACCGGTGTATTCCTTTCCCTCGAACGCGATCGTGGCTTCGCGTCGTTTGGCTTCGTCAGCTTCGCGTCGCTTGCGATCACGCGCCTTGCGCAGGTCTTCCTGGGTGATGCCCAACTCGCGCTGGTTCAGCGTGTGCGGCATCGCGCTGGGCCAGTAGCCGTGTGCTGCGAGCCAAGCCACAAACTCGTCCGACGTTCTCTCGCCGAAGTCCAAATAGCCGCTGGACCGGATCTGCGCGGACACCGAGGCAACGTCGATGAGAGGTGGTGCTGGTCCCTCGTTGAGCTCACACCAGGTGAGGACCGAATCTCGCGCCGTGGTGAGCGAGCTCGTCATGCTCTGACGCTGACGGCCGCGAAGGTCATCGACGGACGGCAGCGTCCGGGCAACTGGCGGGCCAGCCACGCCCACCAGCCACTGCTCTACTCGCTTGGCCATCTCGCCGACAGGCACTCTCCAGAAAAGGTCCGGCCACACAGGATCGTGGCGCAGGTTCGGCAACTCCAGGAGTGCGGCATACGAGGCCAGCATGTTGGGGTCCTCCGCGACCTTGGACGAGAAACGGTCCCGCAGCGCGTCCGCGAGAACGGACTTGCGCGCCGCTACGAAGGCCGTGAACTCACGCACCTGGACCTCAGTGTTTGCCACCGGTTCCAATCCGAGCGTTCGAAGCCCGTCGTTTGCCTCCTTGAGAGAAACGAGACCTTCCTCGATGGGTCCGGTGGCCCAGCCTCGTTCCTCATAACTCAAGACCACAGCAGCATCGACGTCGGTCCCCGAGAGCCGCAGGCCGAGCCACGCCTGCATCTCGCTTCGATCAGTCGGGATGTCAGGCGTGTCGCGGAGCTCTTCCGCAACATCTGGAGCCAGCGTCGCCAGCAACGTCACCAGGGTCGACGTATCAGGCCGAACGGCACCCCGTTCGGCACGGGCAAGCTCGACTTCGCCCTCCGGCAGCCGCAGTGCGGTGGCAAGATCGGCGTTGGACGGGGTGCCTCCGCGTACGGCACCTCGTAGGTCGACCAGCGCAAGCCGGAGATCCTTGAAGACTGCGGGAACTCCTACGGCTTGGGCGATGCCCTCGGCAGCTCGCTCCGCAAGCTCGATCCTTGTCAAGCCCGGCGCGTGTCGAACGAGCACGACTCCTCGCCCGTCATCGCCTTCGACCCAGCAGGACGACTGACCTTGCGGATCTTGAACCTGGTATCCGTCCACGCTGGTTGAGAATTGATCCACAACCATGAGGTTTGTTGTCCTTAGCCGATGCACCGCCTGCCCAAGCTGTCTGGAACTACGACTGAGCACGCCCTGCTGGTGCGAAAGCACCAAGAGGACGAGCGTCTCGAACCAGTCCCCGAGCAAGTCCAGGAGCGGGCCTTGACTCGTCGGCTCCGTCCAGAAGGCTTTGATCTCCGCGTCGGCGACAGACTTGAATCGGTTGGGAGCGGCGGCAGACACGTAGCGACCGACTCGTCGGGACAAGGAGCGATCGGTGAAACCCAGGCGAGCCAGCGGAAGTTGCGCCAGAAGCGCGGCCTGCGGAACATCTGGAACTGCGTAGTAGATCGTCTCGCCGTCGTCAGCGATCTCGGCCAACTCGACGGCGCCCAGGCGTTCGACCAAGACGCCATGGGGCGGATCGCTTGCGGGGTCGGCGAGAAAGTCGACCCAACTTCGTTCGTACTCGGCCCGGGTTCCTCGAACCCAGGCGCCATCCTGGCTGATCAGTTGAGCGAGGTACTCGATGCGTGCCACCGCCGAATCCTCCGCGTCCCAATGGCGAGCGCCTAGCGCCCGCAGCCTTTCGATGGCGCGCGAGCCAACAGAACGGCGGAGATGCGGTGACGGCGCCGGCAGGTACGGCGGCGCGTCGCCCTCGACCCACCATGCATCTGCGATCGGCGCAAGCGTCACCTTTGTCCGATCACCGGGCTCCCGTTGAGGGAACCATGGGGAAGTCAAGAGGAACGTGGTCACGAAGGACGGCCAGGTCGCGACATCTCCACTTTGGGGCCGCTCGAAGCGCGCGTGGAGGTCGAGGTCTTCCCATCTGTCCAGCCCTGCCAGCACCAACTCGCCAAATATCTCCTGGGCACGAGTGGAGAAGTCACTCCACTCCGACTGGCCAGGCAGACGCGCGATATGTACCAACCGATACTCAACGGTTGTGTACGCGGCTGATCGGCCGGGCCACTGGCATGCCGCATCGAGCCACATCTCGCGCAGATCAGTTGGAACCCAACCGGGCAGGTTATGGCGAGAGAGCGAGGTGGGGCTGTTGAGGGTCGATCCGTATACGTTCCACCGGGCGGACTCGACTTCAATCGGCCAGAGGCCGTGGCGTACACCGGCTCTCTCCAAGAACTCGCGCATGGCGTCGATGTCCTCCTCGGCAACCCAGTCCGACGGCGTCTGGAGGATGCTGTCGGCTATGCCATCGAGATTGATCTCGTCACCAAGTGCCTCAACGAGGCGAACCAACGCCTCGTCAACCCAGGCGTCATCTCCCGCCCAGCCCTTGCCGAAGTACGCCTCGTCTGCAGCAACCCACCCTGAGAAAGTCGGAACGCGAAAGGGCGTCGCGGGGAAGTACTCCTCTCCCAACGGGCTCCGTGCGTTCCTCCAGACATCGAGTGCGTAACGGAGTGAGTCATTTAGGTCGGCGGCGTCCAGGTCCTGCTGACCCATCACTTCGGCGACCACCCGAAGAATGTCTTCTGAACCGAAGTCGGCAACGCACTCCGACAACCACTGGCGCCCTGCCCGGTAACTCTTGTCGTCGAGTCGCCAAGGGATGTCGTCCCGGACGTATGCCAGTTGATGAGCCACGGCTTCAGGGGGCTGCATTCGTGACTCTGTGACACCCCGTTGTGGCGGGAAGAAGACCGTCGGGCTTCCCGGCGCTCCGTTGGCCTGAAGTAGGCGACCTAACCCTGCCACGATCTTGGCACCTGCCAGCGGCGCCGACCGTGGTAGCGACGCAGCCAACTCGTCGTAGAACTCTGCCCATTCCTCTGGGCTCGCGCCGGTCGACTGGAGGTGGGCAGCGCACGTCTCAGCGAACGCAACGAGCGTCTCGCTCCCTGTCCGCCAGTTCGCCGCATGCCCGAGCTCACGGTAGAGGTCCGCGAGCCTGGCGATTCGGGTCGAGCCGAGCCCTGGGTCGATGAGCCCTCGCAACTGCTCCGGTTCGAGTCGCGCGGGGGTGAAGTGTTCGCCGTACACATCCCACAGGGACCCGTCCGCCACGGAAACGCGTGACGGTGTTGCGGCTTCGCGTGAGGGAAGAAAGGCCAGCCCTGCCAGCGGGCAGGACCGATTCTCCAACACCGCCACCAGACGAGGGAGGTGGCCCTTGGACCAACATCCCAGATCAACGAGCGTTCCGGGTGGGAACTCGACATGTCCCTCTGTGGCTGCGGTCAGTAGGTCTGCTGCAAGCGCAGCAGCTTCATCGAGAAAGAGCTCGTTGATTGGGTAGGTCTCGTCCAGCGAGCGTCGATCTAGACTGGAGAAGAATGGGGCTTGAAGATACGCGGGCAACGGGCATTCCACCCGATCGCCCATCGGCAGGAAGTTGTAGAGCCGCGGTGAGTCCAGCGGGCCACCTGCTGACAGCGCCAGGACGACCTCTGCGTCACCCTCCCACTTGTCCCACCCCGGCAAATGAGCCCCCGCGTCGCGGGTGGCCTCAATCGCCTTCCGTACAGTCGACTCGGGGACTGTGCGCCGGGCGACGATGAACTCACTGTCGTCCTGGAGTAGCGACCGTGTCAGGCAACGAGCTCGGTCGATGTCCTCTACCAGCCGCGTTAGCGACAAGCTGGTCTCGCCGTCGAGGCCTATCGTGACGAGATCGATTGTTTCGATCCGATCTAGGAAAAGATGCATGGGCACGTCGCTGCCAGCAACCGCCTCCAGCTCGCCTCGGGCATCGTCCAGCGCACGCTCTGACTTCAGCGGAAGTCGGATCACGGTACAGAAGCCGGCGTCACCCAGTTCGGTCACGCGCTGGGGCGCACTCACCAAAGGAAACGTCAAGGTGAGGGTGGAGACGTTCTCAGCCAACTCGGCGGCCAGTCCCTCCATGCGTGGTGCCCAGCGAGCGGCGAGGTTGACGAAGTCGTCTTCCGTGCCGAATCGGAACGTGAAGCCATCGAACTGCAGCGTGTCAGCACTGGATCGGCTGTACACCTCGGGGCACTCGCTGAACTGGAGAACGCTCTTGAAGCCGACGCCCTTGTTTCCGATGCCTTCGCTCGGCGGCTTGTCACTGACTGCCACATCGACCATCGCGGCAAAATTGCGGTCGGTGAGGGGACGTCCTCCGTTGGCAACGTACAGAGTGCCGAATGGCCCTTCAGTCTCGTCAAGAACGACCCGGATCTGGCCGTCAACTGCGTCTTTGTCGTGGGCGTCATGGGCGTTCTGAATCAGTTCGATCAGTGTGCGGCCGTGGTAGTCAGCCGAGATGATGCCTTCGATGAACCGTTTGATCTGAAGGGTCGGCCGTTCGCCGTTCTCGCGCCCAAAGAGGAACTGGTCGACCTGCCACTTGGCCTTCTTGTCGATTAGTTCCTGAAACTCCGGTTTGGCAAGCACGGCCACAGCATCCGTCTGCAAGTCCACACCTCCGGGTCCTGAGTCGGCCAAGCCAACGCGGCCTTCCGACTTTGCGTGGGGCGGTGCCGGTTCAGGCTACGTCACGTCGTGCTCGGCTGAGCGGGACATTTGAGAGTATCCGCCACTGATAGTTCTCCAACTCGTGGGAAGTTGCAGGCGACGCGCTTGATGTGGTTTCTGATCCGGTCGAAACCCTCGGTGCGGGCCGTGGTGATATCCATCGTCAACGAGACGTGGGTGGCGGGCCACGACGTCGCCCGACGGGCGGTCTCGGGCATGTCGCGCACGCGGTGTCCCGGTAGAACTCCCAGGGGCGGTGCCGGGTGCGGCCGGTCTCGGTCGGAAGCAGCCGCAGGCGTTCCTCGACGCCCCCGCGTGGCGCCGCTTTCAGCGGTAGGGCCTCGAGAGCGCGGGTGGTCTTCAGTTGGCGTCCGCTACTTGAGCGTTCCACGCCCTGCGCCGGCTACTGCGATGCACTGCAGTACTTCGCTGGGGTACGGACGCGTCAGAGGCCCTTCGCGAACCTCGCAAAGGGCCTCTGACCTGCGGTGGAGCCAAGGGGACTCGAACCCCTAACCCCCTGCTTGCAAAGCAGGTGCGCTACCAATTGCGCCATGGCCCCCGGTGGCCGCCGGCTCGACACCCGGCGGCGGTGGGCATCAGCTCTTGGGGGTGTCGGTGGCCTCGGCCCAGAGCCGGTTCTCGGCCTGCTTGTCCTTGATCTGCTTGCTGATCGCGAACGCACCCGCAGCGGATGCGAGGAGGACGAGGAGCTTCTTCACGGAACACCACCTGGGAGCCGGGGATGGTCGGTGGTGGGCCTAACAGGACTTGAACCTGTGACCTCTTCCTTATCAGGGAAGCGCTCTAACCGTCTGAGCTATAGGCCCGTCGCCGACCGGCGTCGCGCCCCCGTGACAGGAGGCGCGGGGCACGAGGTTACCCGATGCTCCGCCACCCTCCCAAAACGGAAGTCGCGAGCGCCCACGCACCGAAATCGTCGCGCCGGCGGGCGCCCAGTGGCCGGCACGACGCCGGCCTACCCGACGATGCGCGACTCGCGATCGTAGTTCTTGCCGAGGAACTGCGGCACCAGGGCCCACCGGAACGCGACGACCATGACGAGCAGCGTCGCGACATAGGGGAGCATCGAGACGAACTGGTGCGGCACCCCGATCCCCAGCACCTGGGCGCGTTGCGCGAGCACGTCCATCGCGGCGAAGAACGCCGAGCCGAGGAGGATGAGCTGGGGCCGCCAGCCGCCGAAGAAGGCCAGGGCGATCGCCAGCCAGCCGCGACCCGCGACGATGCCATCGGCGTAGACGCCCGAGAAGACCATCGGCAGGTACGCCCCACCGACGGCCATCAGCGCGGCCCCCACCGTTCCGGCCACCATCCGGGTCCGGACGACGTCGATGCCGAGGCTGTCCGCCGCCTTCGGGTTCTCGCCGACCGACCGCAGCCGCATCCCGGCGTCGGTGCGGTAGAGCCACCACCACAGACCGATCGACAGGGCGATCGCCAGGTAGACGAGGAGGTCCTGGCCGAGGAGCACGTCGGGCAGGGGCTTGATGCGGGGTGGCTCGTCGTTGCCGATGACGACGCGGTAGAGCAGGCTCGCCGTCCCGCCCGCGAGGAAGAACAGCGCGAGGCCGACGACGAACTGGTCCATCCTCAGGTACGTCGTGGCCCAGGCCAGCACGGCGCCGAACACGGCACCGGCGAGGCCGGCGACGACGATGCCGACGGTGTTCGAGCCGACGGCCAGCGAGACGAGGTACCCGACGGCGGCGCCGAGGAGCATCAGCCCTTCCTGCGCCACGTTGAAGATGCCGGCCCGGCCGCTCAGCATCGTGCCCTGGGCGACGAAGAGGAACGGCACCATCGCCGTGATGGTGAGCGCGATGAACTCCATCAGGACGCCGCCTTCGCTCGGGACCGCCGCCGTCGCGTCATGACGACGTCGGACATGAGGATGAACAGGAGGATGAGGCCCTCGAGGATGAGGACGATCTCGACGGGCGCCCCCGACACGCGCTGCATCGAGCCGGCGCCGACCTCGAGGACCGCGATCCCGAAGGCGACGAACGGCACCGCCGTCAGCGACCCGCGGGCGATGAGCCCGATGATGATGCCGAGGAGCAGGAAGTTGCTCTGCATCCCCTCGATGGCGCGCTGGTGGACGCCCATGACCTCGATGGCGCCCGCCAGGCCGCCGATGGCGCCGGCGACGACCATCGAGAGGACGGCGACGCGGCCGGTCCGGATGCCGTGGAGGCGCGCCGCGCGCTCGTTGAGGCCGACGGCGCCGAGCTCGAAGCCGGCGACGCTGCGCCTGGCCAGCACCGCGGCGACGGCCGCGAGGACGACGACGAGGAGGACGCCGACGTGCATCGGCGGGCGGCCGAGGGTCGGAAGGACCGCGCCCTCGCCGATCGGGAGGGTCACCGCGCCACCGGCCCCCGGGTCGGACCAGACGACCGACGCGACGTAGTCGAGGATCTCGAACGAGACGAAGTTGAGCAGGACGGTCGAGAGGATCTCGTTGACCCGGAACCGCTCCATGAGCCAGGCCGAGATGCCGGCCCAGAAGGCGCCGGCCGCGACGCCCGCGAGGATGCTCAGCGGGAGCAGGACGACCATGGGCAGGTCGGAGAGGGTGATGCCGACCGCGACCGAACCGGTGGCGCCGAGGATCAGCTGCCCCTCGCCACCGATGTTGAACCGGCCGGCCGCGAGGGGGATGGCGAACGCGAGCGCGAGCAGCGTGAGCGGCACCCACTTCTGGAGCGTCTGCACCATGCCCGTGGGCGTCCGGAAGGAGTTCGTCAGTACCGCCCGGAACGCCTTGGCCGGGTCGTGGCCGAGGAGCGCGATGACGACGGCGACGATCGCGAACGCGGCCAGGACGGCGAGGACGTAGGGGACGGCGGCGACCGCCGCGCTGCGGGCCCGCTCGCCGGCCGAGGGTCGGGCGAGGACGGCGGTGCTCATGCACCCACTCCTGTCATGAGGCGGCCGAGCTCGTACGGGTCGGTCGCGCCCCGGGCGATGTCGCCGGCGAGCCGGCCCGAGTAGACGACCTTGACGCGATCGGCGAGCGCGATGACCTCGTCGAGGTCCTCGGAGATGACGATGACGACGCAGCCCTCGGCCGCGGCCTGGCGCACGCGGTCGTAGACGAACCGGGTCGAGGGGATGTCGAGGCCCCGGGTCGGGTTGTGCAGCAGCAGCACCTTGGGGCGGTGGGCGAAGGCCCGGGCGAGGATGACGCGCTGGATGTTGCCGCCGGAGAGCTGGCCGCAGGGGGTGGCCGCGCTCGGGGTCTTGATGCTGAACTCCTCGATGGCCGTGACGGCGTCGGCGCGGGCGTCACCCCAGCCGATGAGCCCGCGACGCGCGCGGCGTCGGTGCGAGCCGAGCACGAGGTTCTCGGTGATGCCCGCCCCGGGGAGGATGCCGTCGCGCTGGCGGTCCTCGGGAACGTAGACGACCCCGGCGTCCAGCCAGTCGGCGGTGGGACGGCCGGCGAGGTCGACGCCGTCGAGGACGAACGAGCCGGCGGCGGGGCGGCACCCCGTCAGCGCCTCGGCGAGCTCGACCTGGCCGTTGCCGGCGACCCCGGCGATGCCGAGGATCTCGCCACGGCGGATGGCGAACGACACGTCGTCGACCAGCGGGGGTGCGCCGGCGCCGACGCCGGCGACGGTGAGGCCGGAGACGACGAGCCGCTCCTGCCCCCCGACCTCCGGGACGTCGATCCTCGCCTCGCCGACCTCGACCTCGCCGAGGGCGACCCTCACGGTGTCGTCGTCGGCGGCCGCGGTGCCGACCATCCGGGCGGCGAGGTCGTCGGCGCTGGTGTCCTTCGCGTCGACCGTGGCGACCCACTGGCCGTCGCGCATGATCGTCATGGCGTCGCAGACGGCCATCGTCTCGCGGATCTTGTGCGTGATGAGCACGACCGACATGCCCCCGTCGACGATGGCGCGCATCGACCCGAAGAGGGCGTCCACCTCCTGCGGGGTGAGGTTCGTCGTCGGCTCGTCGAGGACGAGGACCTTGGCGCCGCGGTAGAGCGCCTTGAGGATCTCGACGCGCTGGCGGACGCCGACGGGGAGGTCGGCGACCCGGGCGGTCGGGTCGACGGCGAGGCCGAACCGCTCGGACAGCTCCCGCAGCCGCTCGACGACGTCGACGCCCTTGGTCGACGTGCCGAGGACGACGTTCTCGGCGACGGTGAAGACGTCGACCTGGAGGAAGGTCTGGTGGACCATCCCGACCCCCGCGGCGATCGCGTCCCTCGGGGAGGCGATCGTCACGGGACGGCCCTCGATCTCGACGCTGCCGGCGTCGGGGGCGTAGAGCCCGTAGAGGACGTTCATCAGGGTCGTCTTGCCGGCCCCGTTGCCGCCGAGCAGGCCGTGGACCTGGCGCGGCGCGACGGTGAGGTCGACGCCGTCCAGGGCCACGACCGGCCCGAAGGTCTTGCGGATGCCGGACATCCGCAGGAGGGGGGCGGCCGCGGGGGCCGTCGGGTCGGTCATGGGTCCGGGGTCAGCCGATCTTGCTGGTGTCGAGCGCGACGGTGACCTCGCCGGACTTCACCTTGGCGACGGTCTCGTCGACGGCGGTCTTGACGTCGGCGGGCACGTTGTCGGACATCTTGATCTGCACGCCGGTGTCGAAGCCGAGCGGGTAGCGGCCCGTCGTCGTGCCGGCCTTGATCTTGTCGAGGACGTCGGCGAGCGGCTTCGTGAAGTCGTACTCGAGCGAGCCGGCGTAGTGCGAGCCCGCGGCCGAGGACTTGTCCGTGTACTTCGCGGTGACCCAGCCCGAGCCCTCGGGCTTGCCCTCGAAGGCCTGGAAGGTGCCGGTGGCGCCCTGGTTGAGCGAACCGACGATGACGTCGGCCCCGCTGCCGATGAGCTGCGTCGCGAACTGCTGCGCCTTGGCGGCGTCGTTGAAGTCACCGGTCCAGACCGGCTTGATCGTCGTGTTGACCCCGGTGTCCTTGATCGCCTGCTCCATCGCGTGGACCTCGGCCATCGAGAACGGGAGGGAGAGGCCGCCGACGTAGCCGACCGTGCCGGTCTTGCTCAGCTTGGAGGCGAAGACGCCCATGCCGTAGAAGCCGATGTGGAACTGGCGGTCGATCGTCCAGACGTTGGCGGGCAGGTCCTTGGCCTCGCCGTCGTACTCGGCGATGAAGGCGACGTCCGGGTTGGCCTTGGCGACCTTGGCCGTCGCGTCGTAGAACTGCGAGCCGTGCGTCCACACGACGGTCGCCCCGTCGCCGACCGCCTCGTTGAGGCGGGCCTCGATGTCGGGCACGGCGACCTTCTCGGTGAAGGAGACCTCCGCGCCAGCGCTCTCGGCGGCCTTGAGGGCGGCCAGGCCGATGGCGTTGTAGTCCGCGTCGTTCGTGGGGCCGGAGAAGATGGCCGCGATCTTCGTCGTCGAGCTCCCACCGCCCGAGCCGGAGCCACCCTCGTCGTCGGAGCCGCAGGCGGCCAGCAGGACGAGCGGCGCGAGGGCGATCGCGGCGACGAGGCGGCTGGTGGGTCGGGTCATGGCGCGCTCCTGGGGTCATCGGCTCGCCCGGGGACCGGAGCCCGGGCGATGTCAGGCCGTTGAGAGACGAGTGTGCGAAGCGACACCGGACCGGCTCATTGTCGGCATCCGCCAGACATGCACGAGGACGTGAGCAGACTTTGCCCAACGCTCTGTGGTAATCGGCCCCATGAATGACGATGCGTCACACGGCGGTTCGCGGCCCCGGCCATCCCAAGAGGTTGAGCCTTCAAGCACCTGGGCGCGGTGCGCGACCGTTGGCGGACCCGCCGCCGGGGTCCGCCGGGGGCCCGCACGGAGGCGACGAGGTCAGTCGTCGGTGAGGGTGAGGTGCACCCCGCCGACCAGCGCGGAGGAGACGTTGTAGAGGAACGCCGAGAGGGTCGCGATGGCCGTGAAGAGGATGACGTCGACGACGCCGACGACGATCGAGAGCGACACCACGCGGGTGAAGCCGACGAAGTCGAGGATGTCGAACTTCGTGCCGCCGTCCTGGATGACCTGCCCGATGACGCCGTTGACCTGGTCGAAGACGCCCATCGCGTCGAGGACCGTCCACAGCACGATCGTCGCGACGACGAGCGCGATGCCGAGGGCCACCGACAGCAGGAACGAGACCTTCATCGCCGACCACGGGTCGATGCGCGAGACGGTCAGCTTGACCCGGCGCGCGCCGGCCGGACGCGGGGCCGGCGAACCGCCGCGGGGAGCGGCCGCGGCCGGGCGCTCGGCACCGCGCGGCGACTCGACGGCACGGGACGGAACCCCGCCCTCACGGCCGGTCGGCACCGGACGGGTGGTCTCGCGGGCCGGCGTCACCGGGTCGGCCGTGCGCCGCATCGCGCCACCGGCGGCCGTTCGAGCGGGCGCACTGCCGCCGTCGGCGTAGGGCGCCCGGGGGGCACCCGAGGCGCGCACGGGACGTCCGGCGCTGTCTGCGGTGCTCACTCACGGCCTCCTCGGTCAGGCTCACCGTCCGATGCGTCGTCACCGGCAGGTGCTTCGTCCGACGGTACGGCATCCGCGGGGACACCTGCGACATCGGCACTCAGGGTCTGCCCAGCCGTGACCACCTCGTCACCGGCGACGACGGCCGCGTCCGCGGCCGCATCCGCGACCCCCTCCGCAGCCCCGTCCGGAGCAGCGGCCTCGGCGGCCTCGACGGCCTCCTCGACCTCCTTCTCCGGGTTGCGGGTGACGGCGACGATCGCGTCCTCCTTGCCGGGCTTGGCGAACTGCACGCCCATCGTGTTCCGGCCGGTCAGGCGCACCTCGTCGACCCGCGAGCGGACGATGTTGCCCTTCTCGAAGACGACGAGGACCTCGTCGTTCTCGTCGACGGTCAGCGCGCCGACGAGGTCGCCGCCCTTGTCGGACAGCTTGGCCACGGCGACGCCGAGGATGGCGCGGCCCTTGACGTTCCACTCCGAGGCCTTCGAGCGCTTGGCCAGGCCGGACTCGAAGACGACGAAGACGTCCGGGTCGGTGCCGTCGGCGACGACCGACATCGAGAGCAGCTCGTCGCCGGACCGGAACTTCATCCCGGTGACGCCGGAGGTCGCCCGGCCCATCGGGCGCAGCGTGGCGTCGTCGGCGTGGAAGCGGACCGACTGCCCCTTGCGCGAGACGAGGAGCAGGTCGTCGGTGGAGTCGACGAGCCCGACCCCGACCAGCTCGTCGCCGTCGCGCAGGTTCACCGCGATGAGGCCGCCGGTGCGCGGGCTGTCGTACTCGGCGAGGCGGGTCTTCTTGACCAGGCCGGCGCGGGTGGCGAGCAGCAGGTACGGCGCGTCGTCGTAGGAGCGGATGGCCAGTACCTGGGCGATCTCCTCGCCGGGCTGGAACGCCATGAGGTTCGCGACGTGCTGGCCCTTGCCGTCGCGCCCGGAGTCCGGCAGCTCGTAGGCCTTGGCGCGGTAGACCCGGCCGAGGTTGGTGAAGAAGAGCAGCCAGTGGTGCGAGGTCGTCGTGAAGAAGTGGTCGACCATGTCCTCGCCGCGCAGCGCCGCCCCGCGCACGCCCTTGCCGCCGCGCCGCTGCGAGCGGTACGCGTCGACCCGGGTGCGCTTGGCGTAGCCGCCGCGGGTGATCGTGACGACGACGTCCTCCTCGGGGATGAGGTCCTCCATCGACATGTCGCCGTCGGTCGGCATGATCGTCGTGCGGCGGTCGTCGCCGAACTTCTCGACGATGGCCGCGAGCTCGTCGGAGACGATGTCGCGCTGGCGCTGGGGCTTCGCGAGGATGTCGCGGTAGTCCTCGATCTGCGCCTGCAGCTTGTCGTGGTCGTCGATGATCTTCTGCCGCTCCAGGGCCGCGAGCCGGCGCAGCTGGAGGTCGAGGATGGCGCGGGCCTGGATCTCGTCGATCTCGAGCAGCTCGATGAGGCCGTTGCGGGCCTCCTCCACCGTCGGCGAGCGCCGGATCAGCGCGATGACCTCGTCGAGCGCGTCGAGCGCCTTGAGGTAGCCGCGGAGGATGTGGATCTCCTCCTCCGCCTTGCGCAGCCGGTAGGCGGTGCGGCGCTGGATGACGTCGATCTGGTGCTCGCACCAGTACCGGATGAACGCGTCGATCGGCAGCGTGCGCGGCACCCCGTCGACGAGCGCGAGCATGTTCGCGCCGAAGCTGGTCTGCAGCTGGGTGTGCTTGTAGAGGTTGTTGAGCACGACCTTCGCGACCGCGTCGCGCTTGAGCACGATGACGAGGCGCTGGCCGGTGCGGCCCGAGGTCTCGTCGCGGATGTCGGCGATGCCCGAGAGCCGGCCGTCCTTGACGTGCTCGGCGATCTTCTGCGCGAGGGAGTCCGGGTTGACCTGGTACGGCAGCTCGGTGACGACGAGGCACTGCCGGTTCTGGATCTCCTCGACCTCGACGACCGCGCGCATGATGATGCTGCCGCGCCCGGTGCGGTAGGCGTCCTCGATGCCGCGGTGGCCCATGATGAGGGCGCCGGTCGGGAAGTCCGGACCGGGGATCGCCTTCATCACCGCGTCGAGGGCCTCCTCGCGGGAGGCGTCCGGGTGGCGCAGCATCCACTCGGCGGCCGCGGCGACCTCGCGCAGGTTGTGCGGCGGGATCTGCGTCGCCATCCCGACCGCGATGCCGGCGCTGCCGTTGACCAGCAGGTTCGGGAAGCGGGAGGGGAGGACCTCGGGCTCGAGCGTCTTGCCGTCGTAGTTCGGCTTGAAGTCGACGGTCTCCTGCTCGATGTCGCGGACCATCTCCATCGACAGCGGGGCCATCCGGCACTCGGTGTACCGCGGCGCGGCGGCCGGGTCGTCACCGGGGGAGCCGAAGTTGCCCTGACCCTGGACCAGCGGGTAGCGCAGCGACCAGTCCTGGACGAGCCGGACGAGGGCGTCGTAGATCGCGCCGTCGCCGTGCGGGTGGTACTGGCCCATGACGTCGCCGACGACGCGGCTGCACTTGTTGAAGCCGCGGTCCGGGCGGTAGCCGCCGTCGTACATCGCGTAGAGCACGCGGCGGTGCACCGGCTTGAGGCCGTCACGGACGTCGGGCAGCGCGCGGGAGACGATGACCGACATCGCGTACTCGATGTACGAGCGCTGCATCTCGGTGTTGAGGTCGATCGGCTCCGTGCGGTCGGTCTCGACGGGCTGGTCTGTCATGGTGTCCTTCGGTTTTCAGGCGGTCGAGCTGATGTCCTGCGCGAGGCCGGCGTGAAGATGTCCAGACTGTGTTTTCGGGACATCTTCGTCAGCGCTCGTTCCTCGCTTGATCCTCAGATGTCCAGGAAACGCACGTCGCGGGCGTTGCGCTGGATGAAGCTGCGCCGGCTCTCGACGTCCTCACCCATGAGCACCGAGAAGATCTCGTCGGCCGCGGCGGCGTCGTCGAGGGTGACCTGGAGGAGCACCCGCTGGTCGGGGTCCATCGTGGTCTCCCACAGCTCCTGGTAGTCCATCTCGCCGAGGCCCTTGTAGCGCTGCACCGGGTTGTCCTTCGGCAGCCGCCGGCCCTTGGACTGCCCCTCGGCGATGAGGGCGTCGCGCTCGCGGTCGGTGAAGGCGAACTCGTGCGGGGCGTTGCTCCACTTGAGGCGGTAGAGCGGCGGCTGGGCGAGGTAGACGAACCCGGCCTCGATGAGGGGCTTCATGAACCGGAACAGCAGGGTGAGCAGCAGGGTGCGGATGTGCATGCCGTCGACGTCGGCGTCGGCCATCAGCACGATCTTGTGGTACCTGGCCTTCTCGATGTCGAAGTCCTCGCCGATGCCGGTGCCGAACGCCGAGATGAGCGCCTGCACCTCCTGGTTGGCGAGCGCCTTGTCGAGACGCGCCCGCTCGACGTTGAGGATCTTGCCGCGGATCGGGAGGATCGCCTGGGTGTGCGGGTTGCGGCCGCGCACCGCCGAGCCGCCGGCGCTGTCGCCCTCGACGATGAACACCTCGGAGACCGCGGGGTCCTTGGCCTGGCAGTCGCGCAGCTTGCCCGGCAGCCCGCCGGACTCGAGCACCCGCTTGCGGGTCGCCTCGCGGGCCTTGCGGGCGGCCATCCGGGCGGTGGCCGCCTGGATCGACTTGCGGACGATCTCCTTGCCCTCGTTCGGGTGGCGCTCGAGCCAGTCGCCGAACTCGTCGGTCATCGCCCGCTGGACGAAGCCCTTCACCTCGGAGTTGCCGAGCTTTGTCTTGGTCTGGCCCTCGAACTGCGGTTCGCCGAGCTTGACGCTGATGACGGCGGTGAGGCCCTCGCGGACGTCGTCGCCGGTGAGGTTCTCGTCCTTCTCCTTGAGCAGGTTCTGCTTGCGCGCGAAGTCGTTGACCAGCTTGGTCAGCGCCGCGCGGAAGCCCTCCTCGTGGGTGCCGCCCTCGTGCGTGTTGATCGTGTTCGCGTAGGTGTGGACCGACTCGGAGTACGCGGTGGTCCACTGCATCGCGAGCTCGAGGGACAGGCTGCGCGCCTCGTCCTCGACCTCGATCGAGATGACCTCGGGGTGCACCGGCTCGGTGCGCTTGGACGCGACGAGGTGGTCGACATAGTCGACGAGCCCGTTGTCGTAGCGGTACGAGACCGAGCGCGCGGTCGTCGTGCGGGCCTGGCCGCCGGCCTCCTCGTCCTCGTGGTCCTCGACGACCGCGATGTCGGAGTCGACGCCGTCGAGGTCGGGGGAGCCGTCGGCGGCCTCGGTGACGCGCTCGTCGACGAGGTTGATGGTCAGGCCCTTGTTGAGGAACGCGTACTGCTGGAAGCGGGCCCGGATCGTCTCGTAGTCGTACTCGGTGGTCTCGAAGATCTCCGGGCTGGCCCAGAACGTGATCGTCGTGCCGGTGCGGTCGGTCTCCTCCATCTCGGTGAGGGGACCGGTGGGCACACCGTGGTCGAAGGACATCCGGTGGGCGTGGCCCTTCTGGCGCACGCAGACGTCTAGGCGGGTGGAGAGCGCGTTGACGACCGAGGAGCCGACGCCGTGGAGGCCGCCGGAGACCTTGTAGCCGCCGCCGCCGAACTTGCCGCCGGCGTGCAGCTGGGTGAGGACGAGCTCGACGGCGCTGACGCCCTCGGTGGGGTGGATGTCGGTGGGGATGCCGCGGCCGTTGTCCTTGACCCGGACGGCGCCGTCCTCCATGAGGATGACGTCGATGGTGTCGGCGTAGCCGGCGAGCGCCTCGTCGACCGCGTTGTCGACGATCTCCCAGACGAGGTGGTGCAGGCCGCGCTCGCCGGTGGAGCCGATGTACATGCCCGGGCGCTTGCGGACCGCCTCGAGCCCCTCGAGGACGGTGATGGCCGACGCGTCGTAGGCCGGGCCCTCGGGGAGGACGGGAGCCTGCTCGGGCGGGACGGTGGGGTCCTCGGCGGACGGGACGGTGGGGTCCACGGCGGGCACGTCGGGGGTGTCGGGCTGGTCGGCCACGGGTCTCCTTCGTCACTGGCCGCGCCGGGCACCGGGACGGTGCGGGCGGCTCATGGCGCGCGCCCGCGGGTCGTGAACACCCGGGGGCGCGCTGTCGCCCTCCATCCTACCGGTCGGGACCGACGGAGCACCCGCTGGGAGGCCCGTGGCGCCGGTTTTCCGGCATTTTCGGGTCCGTCCACGACTCCCCACACGCGCCCCGGCCCCTCGGCGGCGCTGAGCGGCCTTCCTCGGCCTCGCCGTCCGGGTGGTCGCGCCCGGTCGTCACGGGCCCTCGTGGCGGTCGTCCTCGCGGACGGCCGGACGGCCCGGTCGCAGCGAACGGGCGGGCTGCCCGCCGCCCCCGCCTGAGGTGCGTGCTACGGCGCAGTAAGTGCTGCGATAGCGACACGTACTGCGCGGTAGCACGCACCTGGGGCCGACGGGGCGGGCGGGCGGGCGGGGCCGGTCGCGGCGAACGGGCGGCGCGCGACGGCCCGGGCACCTACCCTGCACGCATGGGGAGGATGCTGCGCCGGGGTCTCGCCGCCGCGTGTGCCGGTCTGGCGCTCGTGGCCGGCGGCTGCGGGCTCGGCGGCGGTCCGGCCCCGACCGGCGATGGGGTCTCGACCTCATCGGCGCAAGCCGCGTCGTCCGCGAGCCCGTCGACCCCGCCCTCGGCCCAGCCGTCGCCCTCCCCGTCGACCACGCCCTCGGCGGAGCCGTCGCCCTCATCCTCGGCGGAGCCGTCCGCCCCTCCCGGCACCCAGTGGGTCACCGGCGAGCGCTCGGGGCTGCGGTTCGCGGTCCCCGAGGACTGGAAGGTCCTCGAGCTCACCAAGGTCCTCGAGAGCGGTGACCAGGACGCGCTCGCCCGCATCGCGCAGCAGATGAACCTGCCGGTCGCCCAGGTCAAGGCGGCGGCGCGCAGCGTCGACGTGGCCGTCTTCGGGCCGCCGAGCCGCGGCTTCGCCCCGAACCTCAACGTGCAGACCCTGCCGCTCGAGGTGATGCCCACCGAGGCGCAGACCCGGATGGTGCTGAAGATGATCGGTGCCACGGTCGCCTCCTACGAGGAGGTGACCACCCCCGTCGGCCGGGGCCACGTCACCGGCTACACCCTCCCGGTCGACACGAACACGGCGACCGGGCGCCAGCTCACGGTCATCGGGCCGAAGGGCGTGGTCGTGCTGACGGTCACCGACGTCGACGTCGACCGCGCCGACACCGTGCTGGGGATGCTCCGGGCGTCGCTGCACGCGCGCTGAGGCCGGCTCTCCGGGACGGCCGGGAGGCAGCCCGGGGGACGGCGCGGAGGCCGGCGGGGAGGCCGGCGGTCAGGACGCGACGCCGAGGACGACGAGGTCGCTCTCCCGCAGCCGGGCCACCCGCGGCACCGGCACCTCGACCGCGTCGAGGCCCTCGAGCAGGGTCCGCACGTGCGTGGCCGTCGCGTCGACGACGAGCACGCCGTCGCGGGCAGCGCTGTCGCGCAGGGCATCCCACATCGATGGGTCGTCGGTGAACGGGACCACACCGACCACCCCGGCGAGCGCGTCGAGGGTGAGGTCGCCGAGCGTCGTCGGCAGCGGCACGGTGGAGCGGACGAGGTCGAACAGGTCACGGCTCTCCAGCGCGCGCCGGACGAGGGCGTCGCCGTGGAGGGCCAGCACCTCGCGGAACAGCGCGGGCTGCTCGGCCCCGAGGAGGACGAGCTGGGCGAGGAGCGAGCGGCCGAGGCGCTCGGCGACCGTCGCGTCGTCGTGCGCCGGGTCGGTGAGGATGTCGCGGGCGTCGTCGACGACGACGTGGCAGAAGCCGACCCAGCCGGGGACGACCTCGGTCGTGCCCTCGGCCGCGAGCATCCCGCGCACGTAGTGCCGGTGGGCGCTGCGGGCTCCGGGCTGGGTCCGGTAGGGCAGCACCGCGGCCACGGCACGGACGCCGGCGACGGAGGAGGGGACGGGCAGGACGAGCAGCGGGTCGAGGCCGAGCCGCTGGCGGCACCACTCGGCCTGCTCGGCAGCCGGACGCTCCCAGAGGGTGGCGCGGCCGGAGACCTCGACCCCGTCGACCTCGACCGCCACCGGCAGCTGGTCGGCGACGTCGAGGACGTGTTCGAGGGTGGTCTCCGGGGTGCACCACGAGCGGGTCGCGGCGCGCGGGTGCAGGCGGATCTCGGTGCCCGGCTCCTCGAGCGGCTCCTCGGCCAGGGTGACCCGCACGGTGCCGTCGGCGAGCCCGACCCAGCGCATCGTCGGGGCCATCGGGACCAGGGCCGAGCGGGTGCGCAGCTCGACGACGTCGGCGACGTGGAAGGCGGCGAGCAGGGCGCTCTCGTAGCGGCGCAGCCCCTCGCGGACCGGGCCGTGGTCGTGGCTCCCCGGGGTCGCGTCGAGCCAGCGGACCTCCTGCGCGGTGAACCCGACCCCGTCGTCGCGCACGACGAGCGGGGCGCCACCGGTCGCCGAGGTGACCCGGATCCGGCCGACGTGGTCGGGGTCGACCCGGCGGCGGGCCGCGATGCCGACGAGCGCGCTGCCGAGCAGCTCGCGCACGTGCGCGCGCGGGCCGGAGGCCGGGCCCGGGCGCCGGCTCGGCGTGCCCCGCTGGGCGGGCGCGGCCGGGGTCGGCACGGGATCGGCGGGCGGGTGGGTGCCGGGAGGCGGTTGATGCACGGTGGTGTCCGTTTCGGGCGGGCGACCGGCCGGGGTGGGGTCGGACGCAGGAGCGAGAGTCCCTCCACTGTGCCGAGGCCGGCGCGCCGCGGCGGCACTGCGCCGGGGTCACTCCACCCGTCGGCGCGGCCTTCGGTCCGAACGAACGATGCCTCCTGCACCGTCCGTCCCATCCGCCACGGCGACGGGCGCGTGTGTCGGGGCGGTCGCCCTCAGTCGTCGGACGCGCCGCGCAGGGTGCGCTCGAAGAGGTCGCGGACGTCGTCGGAGAGCGCCGGCTCCGGGATGACGACGTCGACCGCGGGCGCCGGGCAGCGCACGCCGTAGCAGTACGCGTCCGGGTAGTCGCGCTCGACGGCCGCCGCGAGGGCCTGGAGGCGGTCGGTGGCGAGGAGGTCCTGCCACGCGGCGGTGTCGGGGTGGGGCAGCTCGCCGAGGGCGACGGTGCGGGCCCGGGTGCGCCCCGCGAACCCGCCGGTGCGCCGCAGCTCGACCTGCGTGCCCGGGGCCGGCGTCGGGGCGGGCTCGGCCGGGGTCCCGGGGACCGCGGGCGCGCCGGTCCCGCCGGCTCCTCCGGACGCGCCGGCGGCGATCGGCGTGACGCCGACGCCCTCCCAGGCGGCGGTGACGGCGTCCGCCTCGCGCGAGCCGTCGCCGAACCGTGCCGTCGCGGCGGCCACGGTGAGCCCGGCGAACGTCGCGAAGTCGCAGTCGGCGCGGATCTCGCCGGTCAGGGTGTCGTACCAGACCCGGCCGGCGACCTCCCAGGCGTTGCCGCCGAGGGCGACGGCGAGGTCGTGGAAGGCCTTGTTCGGGATGCCCGAGTTGATGTGCACGCCGCCGTTGTCGTCGGTGGTGTCGACGTAGTCGCGCAGGTGCGCGGGCTGCGGGTCCTTGCCGAGCCGGGGGTCGTCGTAGGCGGTGCCCGGGGCGGCCATCGAGCGCAGGGCGACCCCCTTGACGCCGGGCGCCAGGAGCTCGGCGCCGATGAGCCAGTCGGCCTGCGCGGCGTCCTGCCCGAGCGAGTGCTGCTTGACGAGGGAACCGAAGACGTCGGAGACCGACTCGTTGAGCGCGCCGGACTGGCCCTGGTAGGTGAGGCCGGCGGTGTACTGGGTGACCCCGTGCGCGAGCTCGTGCCCGATGACGTCGAGGCTGCGGGTGAAGCCGAGGAAGACGACGCCGTCACCGTCGCCGAAGACCATCTGGGTGCCGTCCCAGAAGGCGTTGTCGTAGTCCTGGCCGTAGTGGACGCTGGCGACGAGCGGAAGTCCCTTGCCGTCCAACGAGTTCCGGGCGTAGGCGTCCTGCCACAGCTGCCACGTGGCGCCGAGGCCGTCGTAGGCCTCGGTGACCGCGGCGTCGGCGGTGGGCGGCGCGCCCTCCTCGCGCACGACCGGCCCGGGCAGCGCCGTGGCGTGCTGCGCGTCGTGGATGGTGCGCTGCGGCCCGGAGTCCGTTCCCGGGGTGGCGCCGGGCAGGGTCGTGCGGCCGCCCGGGCGCGCCTCGGCGGTGACCCGGCCACGACGCAGCGACTCGTCGAGCCGCAGCGCCTCGGCCGCCCGGGCCGCGACGTGGTCGTCCCCGGAGGCGGCGAGCGCGGCGAGCAGGTAGGGCGGCACGATCGAGCACCGCACCGGAAGCCCCGGGGTCGCGCCGGAACCGTTCCCCGGCGACCCCGGGGTCTCCGGCATGGGGCGGGAACGCTGGGGTCGGGGGCGCGGCGTCGTCATCCCTCCACGATGGACCCGCCCACCGACACCCGCGACCCGGCGCCGCGGACCGTCCTCAGCCGCCGAGCGGGTGCCGCCGCAGGAGCTCGCGGGCGCCCGCGTCCGGGGGAGCGGCCGCCGCGGCGACGACCCCGCGCAGGACGAGGTCGAGGACCGCCGGGAACGAGTCGTCCGGCCGGCCGCGGGAGTGCTCCTGCTGCACCGACCCGAGGACGGCCGTGAGGACCGCGTGCCAGGCGAGGTGCGCGGTGGCGCGCTCGACCCCTTCGTCCTCGAGCCGGTCGAGCACGGCGGTGAGCAGCTGCCGGCCGGTCCGGGTCGACCCCACGTGCGCGAGGACCACCCCGGTCAGCCGCGGTCGGCCGCCGAGCCAGGCGTGCAGGGCGGTCGCCACCGCCGCCAGCCACTCCGGCCAGGGCCCGACGGCCTCCGGAAGCCGGAACGCCGAGAGGCGGTGCTCGGCCACGGCCGTCAGGAGGTCGTCGCGCGAGGTGACGTGGTTGTAGAGGGCGTTGGGGCTCACCCCGAGCCGGCTCGCCAGGGCCCGCATCGCGAACGCCTCGGGCCCGACCTCGCCGAGCAGGTCCTCGGCCGCCGCGACGACGTCGTCCCGGGTCATCCGGCTCCCCGCCGGCGGGGCGCCCCGGCGGCGGGGGGTTGTCGTGGCCTCCGGGCCGGCGTACCGTCGCACCCGGTAAATGTACACCGTTCATTCAGGAGGTGGCCCCGGTGCCCAGCCCCCGGGACACGACCACGCAGGCCCGCGAGCGCCGGCCGACCGCACCCGCCACCGGCCACGTCGTCGGGTGCGCCGCCCGCACGAGGGACCCCCGATGAGGGCGCGCGACGTCGCGGCCGGCGTGCTGCTCGTCAACGTGGTCCCGCACGCGGTGGTCGGCCTGTCCGGCGGACGGTGCATGACCCCGTTCCGAGGTGAGGACTCCGGGCCGGTCGCGAACCTCGTGTGGGCGGGCCTCAACCTCGCGGCCGGCGCAGGCCTGCTCGCCACCGGGCCCTCCGTGCACGGCGACCGGTCGGCCGTCGACACCCGCCGCCGGGCCGTGCAGCTCGGCACCACGCTCATGACGGCCTTCGGCGCCGGCTACGAGCTGCGGCGGACCGTCCTCAGCCGCGGTCGATCTGCATGACGACGGCCTTGGGCTCGGTGAAGAACTCGCGCGAGAAGTTGCCGCCCTCGCGCCCGACCCCGGAGTCGCCGACGCCGCCGAACGGCGTGCGCAGGTCGCGGATGAAGAAGCAGTTGACCCACACCGTGCCGGCCCGCAGCCGCGACGCGACCCGGTGCGCCCGCGAGAGGTTCTCGGTGAAGAGCATCGCGTTGAGGCCGTAGCGGGTGTCGTTGGCCAGGTGCACGACCTCGTCCTCGGTGTCGAAGGCGTTGACGACGCACACCGGCCCGAAGATCTCCTCGCAGTACGGGGCGGCGTCCAGGGCCAGCCCGTCGACGATGGTCGGCCGCACGACCCACGAGCCGTCCTCGGCCACCCCGCCGGTGTGGACCCGCCCGCCGAGCGCCCGGGCCGACTCCACGTAGGAGACGACCTTGTCGAAGTGCCGCTTGCTGGCGAGCGACGAGAAGCGGGTCGCCGGGTCGAACGGGTCGCCGATGGTCAGCGCCTCGGCGGCCGCGACGAACCGCTCGAGGAACTCGTCGTAGATCGAGGAGTGGACGAACAGCCGCGACCCGGCGAGGCAGATCTGGCCGGCGTTGCGGAAGATCGCCTCGACCGCCCAGTACACGGCGTTGTCGAGGTCGGCGTCCTCGAAGACGACGTTGGCGCCCTTGCCGCCGAGCTCGAGCGACACCGGGGCGAGGTGGGTGGCGGCCGAGGCCATCACCGCCTTCCCCGTGGTCGACGAGCCGGTGAAGGTCACCCGGTCGACCCGGTCGTCGCCGGTGAGCGCCGCGCCGGCGGGGGCGCCGTGTCCGTTGAGGACGTTGAGGACCCCGGGCGGGAAGCCGGCCTCGACGGCCAGCCGGCCGAGCATCGTCACCGACGCGGGGGTGTCCTCGGACGGCTTGATGATGCACGTGTTGCCCCAGGCGATCGCCGGCGCGATCTTCCAGGAGGCCATCATCAGCGGGAAGTTCCACGGGCTGATCGCGGCGACCACGCCGGCCGGGCCGAACTCGCTGTAGGTGTGGTGGCCCGAGTCCATCGGGTAGACCTCGCCGACGGCGTCGCGCTGGTGGTCGGCGAAGAAGCGGAAGTTCCACACCGACCGCGCGACGTCGTGCTTGGCCTGCGCGAACGGCTTGGCCATGTTCGTCGAGTCCAGCCGGGCGAGGTCGTCGGTCCGCTCCTCCATGAGGTCGGCGAGCCGGTGGATCGCCGCCGCCCGCTCGACCCGGCCCATCCGCGGCCACGGCCCCTCGTCGAAGGCCCGGCGCGCGCTGGCGACGGCCCGCTCCGCGTCCTTCTCGGAGCCCTCGGCCGCCTCCGCCCACACCTCGCGGGTCCACGGGTTCCAGACGTCGAAGCGGGCCCCGTCGACCGACTCGACCTCCTCGTTGTCGACGACGTGGCCGAAGAACTGCAGGTCGCTCATGAGTACTCCTCCTGGGCTCGGGCGCGGCGTTCCGCGATCGTGACACCTCCGGCGGCGAAATGGGTACGGGGAACCTCGCGGAGGATGACCCGGACCGACTCGACCGGCACGTCGAGCGCGTCGACGGCGGCCTCGGTCAGGGCGTCGATGAGGCCGCGCAGCATCTCGGGCTCCCGCCCCTCGGCGAGGGTGACGTCGATGACCGGCACGGCTCAGCCCTCCCCGCCGGCGAGGAAGACCGAGCCGAGGTTGCTGAAGTGCAGCGCGGTGCTCGACCCGGCAGGCGCGAACACCGCGTCGGTCATCCCGCCCGTCAGCACGATCCAGCCGGCCTCGATGGCGTGGCCGCGGCGGGCCAGGTCGTTGGCGGCGAGCGCGAGGGCCTCGCCGGGGTGGCCCTGCACGGCCGCACCGGTCGCCGAGTCGACGACGACGCCGCCCACCTCGACGAGGACCGCCTCGAGCGCGAGGTCGAGCTCGCTCGGCGGCAGCCCGACCGGGCCGGTGACGAACGCCCCGGAGGACGCGTTGTCGGCGGCGACGTCGCCCGCGGTGAAGCGGAAGTCGCGGTAGCGGCTGTCGATGACCTCGGCGCCGCCCCACACCGACTCGACCGCGCTCATCGCCTGCGCGCAGGTGACGCCGGGGCCCTCGAGCCGCTCGCCCATGACGAAGACGATCTCCGGCTCGATGCGCGGGTGGATCAGCCGGCCCTGCGGCACGGGGTCGCCGACGGGCAGCACCATCGCGTCGGTGAGCCACGCGACGAAGGGGACGTGGACGCCCATCCGCTGCTGCTTGGCCCGGCTGGTCAGGCCGAGCTTGACGCCGACCAGCGTCTCGCCACGGTCCAGCCGCTTCTGGAGGTTGAGGTCCTGGATCTCGTAGCCGGTGTCGAGGTCGAGCTCCGGCCACTCGTCGGTGAAGGGCGGGCGGTCGCGGCGCTCGTCCTCGCAGGCCAGCAGCTCGGCCGCGACCGAGACGACGTCCCAGCCCCCCGCCGGCGCCTCACCGGCCATCAGCGCACCCCCATGCCGGCGAGGTCGCCGAGCTCGACGAGGTGCGCCTTCTCCTCGGCCAGCTGGAGCGCGATGTCGATGATCATGTCCTCCTGGCCGCCGACGTAGCCGTGCTCGCCGACCTTCTGGAGGATCTCGTGGGCCGGCACGTCGTAGCGCTCGGCGGCCCGCTCGGCGTGCAGCAGGAAGCTCGAGTAGACGCCGGCGTAGCCCTGGGTGATCGACGCGCGGTCCATCCACGGCAGCCGCGGGATGAACGGGCGCACGACGTCCTCGGCGGCGGAGAGGACCTCGCCGAGGTCGACGCCGGTGCGGATGCCCATCCGCTCGAAGGTCGCGGCGAGCACCTCGGTGGGGCTGTTACCGGCCCCGGCGCCGAGGGCGCACAGCGCACCGTCGATCTGCAGCGCCCCGGCCTGGAAGGCGAGGACCGAGTTGGCGATGCCGAGGCTGAGGTTCTGGTGGCCGTGGAAGCCGACCTGGGCCTCGGTACCGATCTCGTCGATGACGGCCCTGATCCGCTCCTGGGCGTCGGAGAGGACGAGGGCCCCCGCCGAGTCGACGACGTAGACGCACTGGGCGCCGGCGTCGACCATGATCCGGGCCTGCTCGGCGAGCGTCGCCGGCGACGCCTTGTGGCTGAGCATGAGGAACCCGACGGTCTCCATCCCCAGGGCGCGGGCTGCGCCGAAGTGCTGGATCGACACGTCGGCCTCGGTGCAGTGGGTGGCGATGCGGGCGACCGACGCTCCGGCCGCGTGCGCGTTCTTGAGGTCGTGGAGCGTGCCGAGGCCGGGGAGCATGAGGACGGCGATCTTCGCCTGGGTGGCCTCCTCGACCGCGGCGGAGATGAGCTTCATCTCGGCGACCTTCGAGAAGCCGTAGTTGAAGCTCGAGCCGCCGAGGCCGTCGCCGTGGCTGACCTCGATGACCTGGACGCCGGCCCGGTCGAGGGCGTGCACGACCCCGCGGACCTGCTCCTCGGTGAACTGGTGGCTCATCGCGTGCGAGCCGTCGCGCAGCGTGGAGTCGGTGATCCGCAGGTCGCGGTCGCCGCCGCCGCGCGGGGTGTGCGCGAGCACGTCGGTCTCGGTCAGCTCGTCGACGACGACGGGGACGTCCTCGGGGCGGATGGTCATGTCGCCCATGTCAGACACCGGCCTTCTGCGCGTCGGCGCCGGCACCGACGAGCGGGTCAGGGACGTCGCCGAGCTGGGCCGACGACTTCCACGTGGACGCGACGCCGAGCCGGTGGGCGACGAGGATGTCGCCGACCCGGGCCGCGGCCGCGGTGATGATGTCGAGGTTGCCCGCGTAGTCGGGCAGGTAGTCGCCGCGGCCCTTGACCTCGATGGGCACGAAGACGCGTGCCATGCCCTGCCAGGTGTCGCGGGCGTGGTCGAACTGGGGGTCGGCGCGCAGGTGGTAGCCGGGCACGTAGTCCTGCACCTCGGCGACCATCGCGTGGATCGAGGTGAGGATGCGCTCCTGCAGCTCACCGGGCTCGGCAGCCTCCTCGGGGATGGCGCAGAAGACCGAGTTGCGCATCATCAGGGGTGGCTCGACGGGGTTGAGGATGATGATCGCCTTGCCGCGCTCGGCGCCGCCGACCACCTCGAGCGCGGCCGAGGTCGTCTCGGTGAACTCGTCGATGTTGGCGCGGGTGCCGGGGCCGGCGGACCGGCTCGAGATGCTCGCGACGATCTCGGCGTAGGGCACGGGGACCACGGACGAGACCGCCTTGACCATCGGGGTCGTCGCCTGGCCCCCGCAGGTGATCATGTTGACGTTCATGGCGTCGAGGTTGAAGTCGAGGTTGACCGGAGGGCAGAGGTACGGGCCCACCGCGGCCGGCGTGAGGTCGACGGCGAGGATGCCCGCCTCCGCGTAGCGCGGGGCGTTGGCCGCGTGCGCCTTGGCCGAGGTGGCCTCGAAGACGATGTCGGGCAGCTCGTCCTGGGCGAGCATCCAGTCGACGCCCTCGTGGCTGGCCTCGAGGCCGAGCGACCTCGCGCGGCGCAGGCCGTCGGAGGCCGGGTCGACCCCGATCATGTAGCGCGGCTCGATGACGTCGCTGCGGCGCATCAGCTTGAACATCAGGTCGGTGCCGATGTTGCCGGGGCCGACGATGGCGGCGGTGCCCTTGGTCCGTGGCGTGGTGGACATGGCGCTCCTTCGGTGGGGCGGGTCAGACGAAGCGGGCGGTGACGCTGCCGAGCCCGGCGAACGTCGCGGTGAAGGTGTCGCCGGCGGCGACGGGCGACATCGCGCACACCGACCCGGGCAGCACGACGTGGCCCTTCTCGAGGGTCACCCCGCGGGCTCCGACGGTGTTGGCGAGCCAGACGAGCGAGTTGAGCGGGGAGCCGAGGACGGCGCCGCCGGCCCCGGTGCCGACGACCTCGCCGTTGCGGTGGAAGGTGGCCCCGGCGAGCCGCAGGTCGACGGCGCCGACGTCGGTCGGGGTGGAGCCGAGGACGACCGCGCCCGAGCTGGCGTTGTCGGCGATGGTGTCGAACAGGCCGATCCGCCAGTCGCGGATGCGGCTGTCGACGATCTCGAGGGCGGGCAAGACGAAGTCGACGGCCCGCAGCGCCTGGTGCACCGTGACGCCCGGGCCCTTCAGCTTCTTCTTGAGGACGAAGGCGACCTCGGGCTCGATGCGCGGCTGCACGAAGAGGTCGACCGGGATCGGCATGTGCTCGAGGTGGAAGAAGTCGTCGAGCAGGTGGCCGTAGTCGGGCTCGGCGATGCCGAGCAGGCGCTGCATCGCGGCACTCGTCAGGCCGACCTTGTGGCCGCGGATGGTCCGCCCCTCGGCCAGCCGGCGCTCGACCTGGCGCAGCTGGATGGCGTAGGCGTCCTCGAGGCCCATCCCCGTGTGCGTGGCGGTCAGCGGCTCGAGCGGCTCCTTCGAGTCGTACGCCGCGAGCAGCGCGTCGGCGACCTGCGCGCGGGTCGAGTCGTCCACGGGGGTTCCTTCCTGGAGCCGCGCGGAGCCGTGCGGCGCGGGGCGCGGTGTGGTGCAGTGCCTTCCGGACCGACGGTACGGATCCCGCCGGCGGCCGGCCCCCGACGTTCCGCTCCCGGGAACGGTGCCCCGAGGTCAGACGGCGTGCGCTCGGGCGATCCGGCGGCTCGCGGCGACGAGCACGGGCGCCAGGCGGTCGACCTGCGGCGCGATGGACTCGGTCGGGCCGAACACCGAGACCGACGCGATGGCCACCCGGCGCGAGATGACGGGGACCGCGACCGAGGAGGCGCCGTCGAAGGACTCGCCGTGCGAGACCGCGTACCCGACGCGGCGCACCGACTCGAGGCACCGCAGCCAGTCGGCCTCGGTGCGCACGGTCCGGCTCACCCGGGGCGGGAAGCCGGCCCGCCGACGGGCGAGGTCGGCCTCGGGGTTCCACGCCGCGATGGCCTTGCCGCTGCTCGTCGTGTGCGAGGGCAGGCGGCGGCCGAAGTGACCGAGGAAGCGCACGCCGTCGGGGTTCTCGATCCGCTCGACGAAGACGATGTCCGGGCCGTCGGGGACCGAGAAGTTGACGGTGAGGCCGGTGCTCGCGGCGAGCTGGCGCAGCGTCGGCAGCGCGACGTGGCGCAGCTCGTTGCGGGCCAGCGCGAGGGCGCCGAGCTCGTACACGTGGATGCCGAGGCGGTACTGGCCGCTCTGGAGGTCCTGCTCGATGAACCCCCGGCTGGCCAGCGTGTTCAGGAGCCGGTGCGCCGTCGACTTGGCGACCCCGAGCCGCCGGGCGATGTCGGAGACCCCCAGCTCGCCGTCGGTCGCGAAGCACTCGAGGACGTCGAGGGCGGTGCCCACCGACTTCAGGCCCGAGGCCTGTGGCTCGCTCACCGGCGAACGCTTCGGTGTGGTGGCGCACCACGCGTGCTCCTGCGCGACGATCGACATGCTCCGGCTCCCTTGCCCGTCCTGCGATGGGATGACAGTGACGGCCGCCGCGTGGTTCGATCAACGCATGCGTTCCACTGAGCGGAACGTCCCCCCTGTGACGCTCCTCGCACGGGCGGCGGCGCTCGTCGGGGCCTTCGACGAACGCGCCCCGGTGCTCACCCTGGCCGAGCTGGCCCGCCGCACCGGGCTGCCCAAGTCGACGGCGCACCGCATCGTCGGCGAGCTCGTGGCCCTCGGCGTCCTCGAGCGGCAGGACTCCGGGCCGTCGGGGGAGGGCTACCGACTCGGGATGTGGCTCTTCGAGCGTGGCGAGCTCGTCCCCGCGCACCGCTCGCTCTCCGAGGCGGCCCTCCCGGTGATGGAGGACCTGCGCGAGGCGACCCGGCAGCGCATCCACCTCGCCGTGCTCGACGGGGTGGACGTCGTGTACGTCGAGATCCTCGGCGCGAGTGGGCTCGAGGTGGTCTCGCGCACCGGGGGCCGGCTGCCCGCCCACGCCACCGGTGTGGGCAAGGCGATGCTCGCCTACTCGACGGCGGCCACCGTGCAGGCCCGGATCGACGCCGGCCTGCCGCGGCTGACCCCGCGCACCATCGCGACCCCGGGCGGCCTCGTGCGCGAGCTGCGCAAGATCCGCTCGGTCGGCATGGCCCTCGACCTCGAGGAGGCCCAGACCGGGGTGTCCTGCGTCGCGGCCCCCGTCTTCGGCGTCGAGCACAAGGTGCGCGCCGCCCTGTCGGTGACCGGAACGACCTCCTCGGTCGACCCCTCCACCCTCGGGCCGGCCGTGCGGACGGCCGCCTTCACCCTCGGCCGCGCGCTGCGCGAGTCCGGCCTCTGACGGTCTCCCCGTTCACCCCGGGCCGCCCCTCGCGGTCGCCGACGGACGCCACGTGAAGGCCCTCAGCGCGGCAGATGAGGACGTTGTCGCACCCAGGGGTCCGGGCCGTAACCGTTGCCTTCGACCTAGCCCTGCGAAGGCTAGGTCTTAGCCCTCGGAGTTGGCCAGTGACTCTTGAGCGCAGCGCGGAATGTGCGTGAGTTCGTCCCGGATGTCCTGAAGGATCAGGCCATGGTTGACGAGACATGGTTCGCCGTGCGGACGCTTGTGGCCAACAACGAGGAACGACCCTGGGGGCCTCACCACCTACCGCCGGGCCAGATCGACTACGAAGAGCGCATCACCTTGTGGCGGGCGGCCGGCTCCGACGCAGCAATCGCGATGGCGGAAGAGGAGGCCGAGCGTTACGTCGAGGATCTCGGCGGTGAGGTCCTTGGACTCACTCAGGCGTACGCACTCGCTACGAAACCAGCTCATGGGGTTGAGGTCTTCTCACTCATCCGGCGGAGCGAACTCACGGCCGAGGACTACCTAGGCCGGCACTTTGACACCGGGACCGAACATCAACACCGCGCAGACGAGTGACGGACCCGCGGCATAGGAAGACGTTGAGCGTCTTCGGTCTGGCGTGGCGAACGTCCTCCTGATGCGCTTGTTCGGGCTTGGTGTCCCAGAGCGCAGAAGGAGGACGTTCATGAGCAACGGTAGTAGTGGTGTCTCTCGAGGGGACCGGAACCGCAACGCGCGGCTGGCCCGGTTGCGGGGTGCGGTGCCGGTGTCGAACGCGATCGTCGGGATCGACCTCGCGGACAAGAAGCAGATGGTCGTGGTGACCGACCACGACTCAAAGGTGCTGGCCCGTCGCACGCTCCGGGTGAAGGCGTGGGAGCTTGGGGTGGCGTTGGACTGGGCCGCTGGGCGTGCGGTGAAGGCAGGGTTCGTGGGGGTGACGGTCGCGCGCGAGCCGACCGGTCACCGCTGGCAGGTCCTGGGCCAGCTCGCCGCCGACCGCGGGATGCCGTTCGTGTGCGTGCATCCGGCCGCGTCGGCGTACGCCCGCCGCGCCGAGGACCTCACCTTGGACAAGACCGACGACAAGGACGCCGTCCTGATCGCCCGCCTGACCGCGCAGCTGACCTGCTACCTGCCCGAACCGCTGGATGCGACCTGGGCGCGGCTGCGGCACCTCGGCGCCCGCCGGGAGCAGCTGATCGAGGAGCACGTCGCGTGCGTGCAGCAGGTCCGCGACCTGCTCGAGTGCGTGTGGCCCGCAGCCCTCGACACTGCGAAGCAGCCGTTCCGCTCCACGACGTGGGTCGCCGCGCTGGCCGTGATCGTCGGCCGCGACGGCGGAGACCTCGCTCGCACGCGCCGCCTCGGAGCGGCCAGGTTCGAGACCGCGGTCCGGCGTGAGGTGGCCCGCCGCGGCGGGGCCCGGCCGTGCCTGCGGATCGTGCGCCGCCTGTTCGCCGCACTGACCGACCCGGCTGGTGTGACCACCCACCGCACGCCCACCTTCGAGCGGGTCGCGTGGGTGCTGCAGGACTGGGACCACGCCCGCACCCGCCTGGTCGAGGTGCAGGCGCGAATGGTCACGGTCCTCGACGAGCTGGAGCTGACCGCCTTGGCGACCTCGATCGATGGCCTGTCCGCGGTCGGTGCCGCGGCGATCCTGGCCGAGACCGGCGACCTGACCCGGTTCACCTCCGCCCGCGCCGTGGTCAAACACGCCGGCCTTGCCCCGCGAGAACGCAAGTCCGGGGCGTTCACCGGCCGGGCCCGCCTGTCCGGCGCCGGCCGACCACGGCTGCGGGTCGCGGCGTGGCGGGCAGTGTGGGGGTGCCTGCAGACCAACCGGGTGTACGCCGCCCGCTACCGGTACCTGACCACCCGCGAGGACAACCGGCTCACCCCCACCCAGGCCCAGAGCGCGGTCGCCGGGCCATCCTGCGCCAGCTGCACCACGTCATCACCCACCGCCAAGCGTGGGATCCGACCGTCGCCGCCCACGGCATCCGGGTCGTGGAGGTGGTTGCGGCATAACCTGATTCGACCCGCTCAAAGCGTCAGATTGACGCGCCCAAGGGCTGGGGCGGGGCGAGCCTTCCGCGGCATCGAGAACCACGCCGGCATCTCGTCGCTCATCACAGGCCGCCCCGTCCCGTCGTCGACACAACCCGATCACACGCTGCCGAGCCCACCTCGATTGGCTATGCAGGGACCGCCGACGGAAGACACCGGGCACCCGCCCACCCTTGACGCTGAACTCCTCACGCTGATGAGCGGTTGCTTCAACCTGGGCCCGATGGGGGTCAGGAGAAGTTGATCTGGAGGTCGGGGACTCGACGGCTGAGAAGCCGGACCAGCCGATCGAGTTCGGGCCCCTCCCCGACGCGGATATCTTGGCCGTCCGCCAGGTGGATTCGGCGCAGCGTGCCGCTTCCATAACCCCGCGCGTGCTCCACCGCCATCACGAGGTCAACGCGGGATTCTTCGCGGCCAAGAGCCGTCCGCCACGTGAGCACGTCGCCGTCGACATGAATGACGAGCGCGCTCGACAGCCCCCAGACCACAACCAAATGGACGAGGACTGGCAGCAGCAGCAGGGCTGGCCATCCACCGAAGATGAGGACGACTGTGAACACAGCGACAGCCGCGGCAACCAGGAGGACTGGCCAGCCCCATGGGCGCACGATCAACTCGTCCGCCCCCGGCTGCGTGGTCATGGGCGCGATTGAAGCATGTGCCGCGGTTGCCCACGGGCGAATGACACCGGAATGGCGCCCTCGTAGCGGCATGAGCGGAATCCTGCCGCGGGATGATGACCCCGTGACTGATCCCGAAGGGGCCCCAACTTCTTTGCCGATCGATGGCTCGCGTGGCGGACGCGGCGAGCTATGCGTCGAGCGGCTCGACGTCTCGCCGCAGAGCTCAAGGACCATGGCGTCACCGGGGATTACTCGTTCCTCGGCTTTCACTGTGATCCAGTGGTCTGGCTCGTCACGCGGAGCGATGTCGAACGCGACAAGCTGCTGAAGTCAGGCCTGCTGAGGGACCTAGTGGTCCAGCGGCTGAGGGAAGCAGGAGTCAGGCGCGATCTGGCTGAGCAAGCCGGAGCAACCGTGGAATCGCAGGAGACGGTGGACCGCGACTTCGACGGCAACTGGCGTCACGCGATGCAGTGAGGCGTCAGTCAGTCGCGCCGCGGTCATGACACCCCAAGCGGCAGATCCGTGCGGATCACTTCGGGCGAGCTTTCAGCCCCCGGCAGGATCGCCCCATTCCCAGTCCAGGATGCGCGCCTCGGACAGAGGGGTCAGCACGCGGATGAGCTCGTGAGCCTGTTCCGAGCCTTCGATGTCGAGCGCCCAGTAAGACGACGCATGCCCGAGCGTCTCCCATCGGACGCCCGTGCTCGTAATGAGAGCGTGAAACTCAGCGTGGCGCTTGTGGGCGTACTCGGCGTCATAAATGGCAACCCGGATGGTCCGATGATCACCCTTCCTGACTAACTGAAACACTCCGTCGTCAGCAATCCGGATGCGATCACCGAACGAGACGCCGTACGCGAAGAAGGGGATGCAACACAGTTCGAAGACCTCACCATCGTCCGTGCGCGTCCAGACCTGTTCAAACTGCCCATCGGGTGGATCGTTCACGGCAATCCGATGGATGTAGTTCGTCTGAGCGCGACCGATTGGGTCTCCGTGCGTGACGATCTTCGAGTCGTCAGCCACGCGCCAACCCTAGAACACACCCCACTCGCTCATCGGCAGATCCGGATGATTCCGCGGGTGGTGGCTCAGGCTGCCGGCGTGCTCCACCAGCCGTCGTCGACGGCCAGGTCGTTCCACCACTCGTCGAGCCCGGGGTCCCGGTCGGCCGGCGGAGGGTGTGAGGACTCCAGCGGTGGTGGACGGAGTGTGGCGAGGGCGCGGTCGTAGGAGCCGTCGCTCAGGTCCCAGACGACGTAGCGGCCGCGGTCATCCGGTCGCTCGCGGACCTCGGCCCAGAGCCTGCGGCGGTGGACGGTGGTGTGGTGGCGCTGGCAGAGCAGCGCCGCGTTGGCGGCGTCGGTGGGTCCGCCGTCGGCCCAGTGCCGCACGTGGTGAGCGCGCGCCCAGGCCGCGGGTGCGGTGCAACCGGGGAAGGTGCAGCCCCGGTCGCGCACCCACAGATGGCGTCGGTGCGCGCGGGTGAACAGCCGCTCCAGCCTCCCCACCGTGAGCGGCTCGTCGGCGGTGCCGAGGACGTGGGGGATGAGCGCCGCGTCGCAGGCGAGCCGGCGCAGGGCCTCGGGGCCGACCAGGGTGCCGGTCGCCACCGAGCCGATGACCTCCCCTGCCCCCGTTCCGGCGCGGAGGTCGGCGAGGGTCATCGTCACGTGCAGGGTGGCCGGTGACCCGGCCCGGGTCTCGGCGCTCAACCCGCTCGCGGCCGCACAGACCTCGGTGAGCGCCTCGACGCGACGCTGCCCGGCGGGACGCAGGTCGGCCTCCCCGGTCTCGTCGTTCGGGGACGGCGCCGAGAGCGGCCCGATGGCGGCCTCGAGGGTCGCGGCCTGCTCCGGGGTCATCCACAGCTGGTACTCCGTGAGGTCACCGGACTCCACGTGCGGCATCGACAGCCGGGCCGCGGACGCGAGCCGGTCCTGCAGGTCGTCGAGGGCCCCACGGTGCCCGTGGTCGGCGATGAGCCGCGGACGCAGCCGACGCATCAGGGACGGACCCCAGGCTTGGGCGAGGTCGAGGAGCTTGCCGGTGACGGTGGGCACCGCGGCTGGCTGCAGCAGGGGGGTGAGCCGACCGGCCTCCCGCAGGACCGCGCACCCGACCCCTGCGTCGACCCGGCCGGCCTCCACGGCGGCGAGGACCAGCCCGAGCGGCGAGTCCTCCACCGGACCGCCACCGTCGAGGGCGGACCCGGCGGCCGCCACGTCGACCGCGAGCCGGGCGACCGCGGCTGCTCCCCCCTGACGAAGTGACGGCGCGTGCTCCCGGACCCACAGCTGGACTTCCGACCCCGCGACCTCACCCCGGCGGGCCGCCTCCACGGCGACCGACACCCGCGCGGCGGACCCCAGCGCCACGACCTCGTCCAGCGACTCCAGCAGCTCACCCAGCTCTGCGCCCGACGCCGCCGCCAGGACGTCGCCGAACCCCGCCAGCGCCTCCCGCGCCGCATCGATCGAGGAGCATCGCTCCCTGAGTTCGGTTCTCCCCGTTGACATGTGCTCATTCTCGCAGGCACCACCGACAGCCCCCCCACCGTTGAGACCACCCCTGTGGACGACGGCGGATGACGGAGGGGCTGTGGACGCCCGACCCCCCTCGGACCCGCCACCGGACTCAGCGCTTGATGAGCGGCGAGCGCACCCCGCCGCTGGCCTTGTCGCCTTCGTTGAAGAAGTCCTCGCGGTGGATATCGCGGGGGAAGAGCCGGCGGCTCATGAGCGTCTTCAGGGCCGCCTCGACCATCGGCGGCGGGCCGCACAGGTACCCGACGCACCCCGAGAGCGTCGGGTGGTCCGCGGCGATGACGTCCGTGACCAGCCCGAAGCCGTAGGCCCCCGCGTCCGCACCGCAGTCCTCCGCGGTCTCCTCCGACAGGCACGGCCGGTACGTGAACCGGTCCCGGTACCGCGCGGCGAGGGACCTGAAGAACTCGACGTCGTACAGCCACTCCCGGCTGCGCGCGCCCTGGTAGAGCGTGAGGTGGCCGGCGGATGCTCCGTCCTCGAGGGCGTGCCGGATCATCGACTTCAGGGGGGCCAGGCCGGTGCCGCCGCCGACGAGGATGGCGGGCCGGTCGTCGTCGGTCTTCAGGACGAAGCGCCCGTACGGGCCGGAGACCGCGACGGTGTCACCGGCGGAGAGCCCGCCGAACACCCAGCCGTCGGTGCCCCGCCCACCCGGGACGTTGCGGATGTGGAACTCGAGGCGGCGTGGTTCGGTGGGCGGCGACGCGATCGACCACGTCCGGTCCACCGCCGGCAGCCCGTCGCGGGCCGGTACCTGGAACTTGAGGTACTGCCCTGCGTTGAAGCCGATCTCGCGGTCCAGCTCGACGACGAGACGCACGGTGTCCCGCGCGATCTCGCTCAGCTCGACGACGGTCCCGCTGTAGTCCTCGACGGGATGGACCGGCATGGACTCGTCCACGTCGAGGTCGGCCTCGATGACGACGTCGGACCGGGGGCAGGCCACGCACGGCAGCAGCTTGCCCTCGTCCCGCTCGTAGTCCATGAGGGCGAACGAGCTCGCCGCGCCGTGGTCCACCTCGCCGTCGAGCACCTCGGCCTTGCACGTCGCGCACGTGCCGTGCGTGCAGGAGTGCGGCAGCCAGACGCCGCTGCGCAGGCAGGCGTCGAGGATGCTCTGGTCCTCGCGGCACTCGACCTCGCGGCCGAGCGGCTCGACGGTGATGGTGTGGGTCGTCGTCATGGCGGGCTCGTCCTCCTCCTCAGGCGACGACGCGCATCCCGATGACGTCCTTGTGCCCGATGCCCAGCTCCTCGAGCGTCTGGTCGTCGCGCGGCGTGAACTGCTCGCCGTGCAGGCTCCACACCCGCGGGCTCGCCGGGTCGAAGTCCGGGTCCTCCTCGGCGTAGGGGACGACGAGGGCGGTCCAGAAGTCGCCCCACGTCATCGCCTTCGGGGCCCGGAAGCACGCCGCGGCGCAGAACCACGGGTTCTCCTGGAACCACAGGTGGACCAGCTGGTCGTCGCCGTACAGCTCCTGGCGGGAGCGCGACGGGAAGTCGTAGGTGCCGATGCTCTTGACGGCCATGGTGCTCAGGCCTCCGATCCGATGTGGGAGTGGTCCGCGGCGTCGTGCCACTGCGTCCAGTTGCGGTCGTCGAGCGAGCCCTTGTACTCGCCGCCGTCGCCCTCCTCGAGGCCGTACCACTGGAGGACGTCCGGCAGCGTCGGACCGCCGCAGTTGCCCTGGTAGATCTGGTGGACGGGGAGCCAGGCCTGGACGTACTTCTCCGGCTCGCGCTCGAAGATCCACTGGCACCCGTTGGAGCAGGTCTGGAAGGTCTCGCCGTTGTGGACCGACTCGCGCTGGCAGATGGTCGTCGGGTCACCGGGCTCGGTGAAGGCCATCGGGATCTGGCAGACCTGGCACAGCTGCGGCAGCCCGCGGACGAAGTGCCGGCCGCCGGCCTCGATGTTCTTCCTCTCCTTGTCCCAGAGCGGCTTGTAGTAGCGCTCGAAAGTGTCCGGGTAGGTCTCGGCGAGCCACTGCTGGTGCTCCTCGTCCGGGACCGAGGTCGTGAACGCTGCGGCGTGGGAGAACTGGTAGAGGACCCAGTACACCTGGTGGGAGAGGATCTCCTTCTCCCCGATCGCGTCCTCGACGTGCCGGGGCGGGGTGATGCCGTAGAAGGCGAGGTCCTCGAAGAGGCCCTTCATCATCTGCTCCTCGAAGTAGAGCTCGAAGGCCTCCTTCCAGCTCATCACCTTGCGCGGCAGCATGTAGTCGAGCATCTGGGCGACGAGGCCGGTGACCCGGTAGCCCCGCCAGAACCACTTGTCGATCCAGGCCTGGACGATCGGCACGTTCGCCTCGTCCTGCTCGAGGAGGAACTTGATCGCCTCGAGGCCGAGGGTCATGTGCCGCGACTCGTCGGACTGCGCGGAGAACCCGAAGGTCATCGTCGGCAGGTCGCCGTTGAACGAGGCCCCCGACATGAACGGGACGAAGAGCAGGTTGGTCAGCAGGTACTCGAACGAGAACCCGATGGCGATGAGGAACTCGAACGGCCCGGCCGACAGCGCGTCGTCGAAGAACGACTTCGGCACCGAGAGGTACCAGACGCGGTCGTGCTGCTGGAGGTAGTTGTGGAAGCCGCCGTAGTACTTGTTGTAGTTGGAGAGGGTGTGGATCTCGGTCTGCGTGTGGCGCATCTCGTCGATCGACTGGCACAGCGCCGCGAACCGCGGGCCCGGCCCGTTGAGGTGGCGGGCGAGGTAGGCGAAGTTGCGGTGCGCCTGGTACTCCAGCGGCGTGACGCCCTGGAGGAAGAGCTTCATCGCGTTGAGGTAGGAGGCCTCGGTGAGGGACAGGTGGCCCTGGCTCTGGGCGAACCCGTCGAGCACGGCGTAGAGCCGCTTGTCCTTCTCGGCCTGGTACTTCGTGTAGGCGTCGACGGTGAGCCGGAAGGGGTCCTCCCACTTGCTCCAGTCGTGGATCTTGATGCCCTCGAACTCGGTGTGCGGGAACACGTCCTCACGAGCGACGTAGGAGGGGTCCCAGTCGAGGTCTCGGGTCAGCGCCTCGTAGCGCTGCTTCATCGTCAGCCTGCGCGGCGCCTTGGGGGCGATCGTCATTGTCTCGCAGCCTTTCTCAGTGGTCCCAGGCGATGACGATCTCGTCGTCATCCCATTCCTTGATGTGCCCGAAGTAGCTGACGATCGCCAGCTGGAACTCGTGGGTCTCCCACTCGCGGCCGAGGCGCTCCTCGACCGACTCGCGGGTGATGACGAGCCGGCCCGGCGCGGTGATCCGCACGAGCCCCGGCATGTGCTGCACGGTGCAGCCGTCGTTCGTGGCCTCGATGGCCTCGACGACCGAGCGGTTGGTCTCGCTCTCCTGGATGTCCACGCCGACGGGGCGGGTGGTGGCGGTGGTGCTCATGCTCCGGTCCTCTCCCGGTCAGGCGGTGAGCGTCGCGACGGCGTCGCGGACGGTGGTGGCGGTGGACTCGAGCGACTCGGCGGCGCCGGCTGCGACGAGCTCGTCGACCCGGGCGCCCACCGGGCGCAGCGCGACGAGCGCGGCCTCCAGGGCCTCGACGGTCGAGGCGGCGAGCAGCGCCTTGTTGGCGGCACCGGTCTCGGGGTCGGCGACCCACGCCTTGTACAGGGCGTCGACCCACTTGCGCTGATCCGTGAACCACGACGAGAGGTGCTGTGCCACAAGGCTGTACGAACCAGCTCCACCGTCGATCGCGGCGTCGTCGAGGTGCGTGTAGAACAGCGAGTAGATCAGCCGGTCGGCGACGTCGAGGCGGACGAGTGCCTTGCCCCAGTCCTTCTCGAGGAACAGCTCCTCGACGTAGCGCCGCAGGCCCTGGAGCGCCTCGTCCTCGACCCAGCGGGTCTTGGCGTCGGCGAGCAGCTCGGCCGTGCCTCCGCCGAGGGCGATGCCCACGCGGCTGAGCGCCTGGGCGTTGCCGATCCGGTCGAAGGCCGCGTACGCGGCGCACTGCGTGACGGTCGTCCCGAACCCGAAGCGGGCCACCTCGCACGAGACCATCTGGGCGCCGGACTCGTAGTGGCGCAGCGGCACGACGAGCTCACCGAGCACCGCCGACCACCCCTCGGGGAGCCGGGCGAGCAGGCCGCGGGAGTCGAGGTAGTCCAGCGTGGAGGCGACGGCGTCGGCCATCGCCGCCCGGGAGGTGACGTAGGGGGCGTAGTAGAACTGCCGCGGGTCGGTGAAGGAGTAGGGGTCGGTGAGGCGGAAGTCGCTGAACGCCTCGTCGTAGATCTCGTGGCCGGGGTCCCACAGCGGCCGGTAGTGGAAGTTCTCCTTGGCCTGGATGTCGATGCTCCCCTCCTCGTACCGCGAGGCTGGGCGGTCGCCGTAGCGCGCCACGAGGTGGGTGAAGGTCTTGCGAGGCGGTTCGATGACCTGGGTTCGCAGCTCGTACTGCACGGTGCCTCCTGGGGCGGGTGGGCCCGGTGACCGGGCCCGGGGTGCGGGGGGTTGGGCTCAGGGAACGTGGTGATGGGTGACGCCGGACTCGACGAGCAGGCGCACGATGAGGTCGGGCAGCGCGTCCGGGCCCTCGAGCTCCCGGGGCTGCTCGGAGTCGAAGCCGTCGCCGACGAGGCGGCCGTAGGCCGTGCCGTCCTCGAAGGTCGTCGACACGCGGGCCGCCCGGTCGCGGTGGGTGACCCGGAAGGCGAGCTCGTGGGGGAGGGTCTCGTCGACGAGGTCGAGCCGGTCGTCAGCCGGGCCGAGGATGGCGTTCGCCTCGCTGACCAGCTGCTCGGCGAGCGAGCGGATGGCGACCTGCCGGTCGGCGCCGGTGCCGGTGGCGATCCGTCGGCTGATCCGGGTCTCGGGCATCGGCGCGACCTGGTCACGGTCGGGCAGCTGGTCCTCGGGCGTGCCGACGATCTCGGCGACACGCAGCATGAAGGGGGTCATCGGGCGTCCTCTCGGCGGGCGGTGCAGTCGTGGTGGTCCGTCCGGTGGAGCGCGGCGGCCACCGCAGCGGCGCCGGCCGCGGCGACCTCCTTGTCCTGCTCGGCCGAGCCCCCGGAGGCACCGACCGCCCCGACGAGGGCCCCGGCGACGAGCACCGGGACACCGCCACCGAAGGCCGCCACGCGGCCGCGCTGGGCGATCCCCTCGCGGACGGGGTCCTCGGCGGCGATCGCCCGGTAGAGGTCGTCCGTCGCGAGGCCGCCGAAGCCGGCGACCGTCCACGCCTTGTCGTGGGCGATGGACCCGGACACGGCGAACGCGCCGTCCATCCGGGCGAAGGCGAGCAGCGTGCCGGCGGTGTCGGTGACGGCGATGTTGAACGCCGCACCGAGCTCCTCGGCCCGCGCCAGGGCGGCGTCGAGCGCGACCCGTGCCCCGGCGTAGGTGAGGGCGGACTCGGTGCGGACGAGCATCGGTGCTCCTTCGTCGGCCGGGGGTTCCCGGCGCGGGCGGGCAGGACGGATCGCGGTGACGGCGGCGCGGGGGCCGCCGTCACCGGCATCCGGAGTGGCTCAGGTGAGGACGGAGGTGAAGGCGTCGTTGAGCTCGCGGGCGTGGTAGAAGACGCCCTTGCCGAGCTGCTCCGGCGTCCAGACCGACATCGGGCGGTCGCGGTAGGCGAGGTAGCCGCCGGCGAACACCTCGTTGCGGTTGCCCGACGGGTCGAAGAAGTAGACCGTCTGGCCGCGGGTGATGCCGTGCCGGGTCGGGCCGATGTCGATCGGCACGTCGTCCATCGAGAACAGGTCCGCCGCGCGGCCGACCTCGACCCAGTCACCGAGCCGGAAGGCGAAGTGGTGCAGCTTGCCCTGGGGGCCGGCGAGGACGGCGAGCTGGTGGATCTGGTTGTTGCTCGTCATCCACGTCGCGATGATGTCCGCGTCGGAGTCGAGGCTGGTCTGCACCCGCTCGGTCGGGTAGAAGTCGAAGACCGCGGTGAGGAAGCGGTCCATCAGGCCCGGGTCCTCGGCGGTGATGAGCGAGTGGTCGAGGGCGGGCACGCCCACGCCGACGAGGTGGCGCGGGAAGGCGTCCGGGTTGTGCGTGCCGACCTCGGTGCCGACGAGCGTGGCCTCGTGGTACACCTCGAAGACGTGCTCGGAGGGGGTGGTGAAGCGGATGCCGTCGCCGATCTCCGGGTTCTCGCCCTTGCTCATCCGCTCGACCGTGACGCCGAAGGCCTGGGCCTTCTTCTCGATGTCGTCGATGTCCGAGGACTTCTCGACCTTCCAGCCGAACTTGACGAGGCCGACGCCGCCCTCCTCGAGGACGACCGAGTGGTGGTCCCACTCGTCCCAGGCCTTGTAGTAGACCTTGTTGCCCTCGGCGTGGGTCTCGTAGAGGCCCATCGTGTTGGCGTAGTGGTCCTTGGCCTCGGCCAGGTCGGTGACCCGGACGTGGGCGTAGCCCATCCGCATGACTCCCATTGCTACTCCTTGTGGGTCGTGCCGGCCGTCTGGGTCGCGGCGGCATGGGCCTCGGCACGCTGCCGGGCCTTCTCGTTGATCTGGTGGAGGAAGGTGCTCACGAGCCGGACGTTCTCGCCGCGCAGCTCGATGGTGAGGTCTGTGGCCGGGACCGCCCGGCAGCTGAGGCAGGTGTCGTCCGCGCGCTCGTCCTCGGTGAGGACCGAGTCGGCGACGGGGTGGTCGTACCGGAACTCCCCGGAGCGGCAGTCGACCTTGCAGATCCCGCACCCGCCCCGGCGGCAGCCGACGGTGTAGGCGAAGCCGGCCTTGTAGAGACCGCTCAGCACGGTCTCCCCGGGCTCGAGGTAGATCACCTCGCCCGTCGGCTGGATCGTCACGGTCGGCACCGGCGCTCCCTTGCGGTCAGTGTGGGGGTGCGGCGGTGTGCCTCACCACGACGAGGGTGACCGGCGCCGGGACCACCGGGCCATGCGCGTTCCTCATCCCGGAACGTGCGACCGGCACCCGGGGGCGGCGTGGGTTCATGGCGGTGGGGCCTGGAGCCCGGTCCCGCCGACGACGACGAGGAGTCCCGGTGAGCACGTCGACCAGCCCGACCAGCGTGACCAGCCGCACGACCGACGCCGGGCCCGAGCGGCCGGTCGCCGGCACGCCCGAGGTGGCGCTCACCGTCGACGTCGACGGGGTCGCGACCAACTACCACGACGTCGGGTCCGGCGACCCGGTCGTGCTGATCCACGGCTCCGGACCGGGGGTCACCGCGTGGGCGAACTGGCGGCTCACCCTGCCCGAGCTCGGCACGCGGTTCCGCGTCCTGGCCCCGGACGTCCTCGGGTTCGGCTACACCGAGCGGCCCGAGGGCGTCTCCTACGGGATGGAGGCGTGGACGCGCCACCTCCTGGGCTTCCTCGACGCGCTCGGGCTCGACCGCGTCCGGCTCGTCGGCAACAGCTTCGGCGGCGCCCTGGCGCTCAGCGTGGCGACGCGGGCTCCGGAGCGGGTCGAGCGGCTCGTCCTCATGGGCAGCGTGGGGGTGCCGTTCGAGATCACGCCAGGGCTCGACGCGGTCTGGGGCTTCGAGCCCTCGCTGCCGGCGATGCGCTCCCTCCTGGACGTGTTCGCCTGGGACCGGTCGCTGCTCACCGACGACCTGGCCCGCTCGCGCCTCGAGGCCGCGACCCGGCCCGGGGTCCACGAGGCCTACCGGTCGATGTTCCCCGCTCCGCGCCAGCACGCCGTCGACGCGATGACCCTCGACGAGGAGGCCATCCACTCGATCGCGGTCCCGACGCTCGTGGTCCACGGGCGGGACGACCGGGTCATCCCCCTGGCCAACTCGCTGCGGCTGCTCGAGCTCATCGACCGCTCACAGCTGCACGTGTTCGGGCAGTGCGGGCACTGGGTGCAGATCGAGCACGCGGCCGAGTTCACCCGCCTGGTCGGCGACTTCCTCGCCTGACGGGAGGGTCAGCGGCGCAGGGCGGCGGCCATCCGCTCGCGGGCCAGCTCGGAGTGGAAGAGCTCGCCGGACATCCGCGCCATCTCCTCGCCGTCGCGGGCGAAGGCCGCGAGGAGGTCGGCGGTGAGGATCCTTTTGGCGGCGGTGAGGCCCTGGCGGGCCCCGGCCCGCAGGTCGTCGAGGACGGCGGCGACGGCGGCGTCCATCCCGACCTCGTCGGCCACGTGGGTGACGAGGCCGTGCTGCCTCGCCTCCTGCGCCGAGAACGGGCGGCCGGTGAGGAACCAGTCGGCTGCGGACCGAGGGGTCAGCCTGTGCCGCAATGGGATCGAGATCGTCGCGGCGGCGAGTCCGAGGCGTACCTCGCTGAGGGCGAAGGTGACGTCGTCGCGGCACACGACGATGTCGGCCGCGGCGACGAGGCCGAGGCCGCCGGCCCGGGCCGGTCCGTCGACCCGGGCGACGACGGGGACCGGGAGGGCGGCGATCCGGCGCTGCACCTCGACGATGGCCCGGGCCGACTCGGTCATGTCGACGGTCGCGGCCTCCTTGAGGTCGGCGCCGGCGGAGAAGACCCGGTGGCTCGAGCGGAGCAGGACCCCGTTCAGCGACTCGTCGACCGCGGCCTCCTCCAGGCGGGCGCCGAGGTCGGCGACGAGGCGCCGCGAGAGGGCGTTGCGGTTGGCGGGGGAGTCGAGGGTCAGGACGGCGATCCGGTCCTCGTCGGTGCGGCGGACCAGGGGGGCGTCGGCGTCGGCATCCACGCGCCCGACCCTAGCCGCCGGTCAGGCCAGGGTGGAGACCCGGAAGACGGGGAAGCCGGGCGCCGCGGCGGCGAGCTGGGCGTCGGTGGAGTCCTTCGAGAGGCCCTCGACGAAGCGGCCGACCTCCCAGCCCCAGCGGCGCAGGTAGACGCGGATGACGGCGGGGCGCTCCTCGACCGGCAGCTCGGTGAGGGCGACGCGCTCGACGCGGCGGCCGAGCCGCAGCTCGGCCTCGCCGGCGGCCCGGGCGTTGCGGACCCACTCGGTGTTGCCCCGCGGGGCGACGAGGTAGCGCTCGCCGTCGAGGGGCATGAGGTTGACCGGCGTGCTGCGCGGCATCCCGGACCGGCGGCCGCGCACGGTGAGGACGCGCGAGCCCATGAGGCTGATGCCGTGGGCGGTGAGCCAGCGGACGGCGGCGTTGAACCGGCGATCCATCGCGGTGTCGGGGCGGACGTAGCGGGCGGGGTCGGGGGTGGCGGTCATGTGGCACTCCTGGAGGCTTTGTGAGAGCGGTGCTCTCGTTTCATCGAGTGTGGCGCCCCACGCGACACTTTGTCAAGAGCAGTGCTCTCGTTCATGGTTTGATGGGTCCGTGCCTCCCACCTCCCGCGCCGAACGCCGCCGTGACATCGAACGCCGCGTCGTCGAGGTCGGCCGCCGCCACCTCGCCTCCGACGGTGCCGCCGGCCTGTCCCTGCGCGCCGTGACCCGCGAGCTGGGGATGGTCTCCTCCGCGGTGTACCGCTACGTCGCGGGCCGGGACGAGCTGCTCACCCTGCTCCTCGTCGACGCCTACGGCGAGCTCGCCGACGCGGTCGACGAGGCGGTCGCGGCCGCCGCCGACCGGCCGTGGGACGAGCGGGTCGTCGTCGCCGGTGCGGCCTTCCGGGCCTGGGCGGTGGCCGACCCCGCGAGCTACGCCCTGCTCTACGGCAGCCCGGTGCCGGGGTACGAGGCACCGGCCGAGCGCACCGTCGAGCCCGGCACGCGGGTCACCCTGACCCTGCTGCGCCTCCTTGCCGAGGGGGTCGAGGCAGGGCAGGTGGGCCCCGACGGCCCGGCGCCGGTCGGGGACACCCGGCTGCTCGCCGACCTCGAGCGCCTGGTCGCCGAGACCGGGCTGCCCGGTGGAGCGGACGTCATGGGCCGGGCGTTGCTGCTCTGGGCGACGCTGGTCGGTGGGACGAGCCTCGAGGTGTTCGGGCAGTACGGCCGCGACACCCTCACCGCCCCCGGGGCGCTCCTCGAGCACCAGCTGCGGCTGGCGCTCGCGGTCCTCCGCGCCCCCTGACCGACCCGCGGCGTCGCGTCTCTCAGCCGTAGGTGTCGCGGGGGCCGCGGCCGCCCTGCACCCGGTGCCGGCCGCGCGACCACGGCGGGGCGCTCGGGCCGATCACCCGCAGCTCGGTGACCGTGCCCTCGCCGACCTCCTCGGCGAGCCGGGTCATCAGGGTGGACTCCAGCAGGCGCAGCTGGGTGGCCCAGGCCGTCGAGTCGGCGCGGACGGTGAGCACGCCGTCGACGAAGTCGGTCGGGATGCAGTGGGCGGCGATCTCCGGCCCGACGATGGCCGGCCAGCGCCCGATGACCGACCCGACGGCGACGTCCGCGCCCCAGCCCCGTTCGGAGACGAAGCGCTCGATCTGGTCGGACAGCAGCTGCGGGTCGCGGCCGCCGCGCCGGTCACGACCGCCGGGGACGTCCTTGGGGCGCCGGCGCGGCTTCAGCCCGGGTCGCAGCCCCTTGGCCCGCGCCGCGGCCCGGGCCCGGGCCAGCGCCTCGGCCGCCGCCAGCCCCTCCGCCGCCGGGTCGTCCGGCGCCTCCGGAGCCGGCTCCACCGCGGAAGCGTGCTCTTCACCCGGGAACGGTTCCGGGGTGGAGGGAGGCGTTATCGGGTCACCCGATACGCGTGGGTCGCGGGGGTCAGGTGGGAGTGTCGGTGCCGGCACCGGATGCTCCCTCGTCGGTCCCGTCGTCACCAGCGACCTCGACCGCGCCGAGGGTGACCCGGTGGGTCCGGCCCGCGAGCGCGGCGGGCACGTCCTCCGGCACGGCGGCCGTGACGAGCACCTGCTCGGCGTCGGCGACCATCGCGGCGAGCCGTTCGCGGCGACCGGCGTCGAGCTCGGCGAAGACGTCGTCGAGGACGAGGACGGGGTCGTCGCCGAGGTCGGTGCGCAGCAGCTGGAAGGCAGCCAGCCGCAGGCCGAGCGCGAACGACCAGGACTCCCCGTGGCTGGCGTACCCCTTGGCCGGCAGCTCGCCGAGCGAGAGGACGACGTCGTCGCGGTGCGGACCGACGAGGCAGACGCCACGCTCGACCTCCTGGTCGCGCACCTCGGCGAGCGTCGCGAGCAGCTCGTCGTGCAGCTCGGCGACCTCGGGCACCTCCCCCGCGGCGATGCGCGCCGCCGTCGCCTCACGCAGCGAGGAGCGGTAGGCGACCCGGGCGTCCGACTGCCCGTTGCTCACCTCGTCGTAGGCCTTGCCGAGGTACGGGCCGAGGTCGCGCAGCAGCCGGAGCCGCGCGTAGAGCAGCTGCGCGCCGACGCCGGCGAGCTGGGCGTCCCACACCGAGAGGGTGTGCAGCGCCGACGCCGTCTCGGACGCCGGGTCGAGCGACTCCGAGCCCGGCCGCGCCCGGCCACCGCGCCGCGCCCGCCGGGAGAGGTAGGGCTGGGCGGACTTGAGCAGGGCCGAGCGCTGCTTGACCACCCGGTCGTACTCCTGGCGCACCCCGGCCCAGCGCGGCTGCCGGGCGACGAGCAGGTCGTCGAGGAAGCGCCGGCGCTCGCCGGGGTCACCCTTGACGAGGGCGAGGTCCTCGGGCGCGAACAGGACGGTGCGCAGGGTGCCGAGCACCTCGCGCGGGCGGACCGGCGAGCGGTTCAGCCGCGCCCGGTTCGCCCGGCCCGGGGTGATCTCGAGCTCGACCATCGTCTCCCGGCCCTCGCGGACCACGGCCCCCCGCACCACCGCGCGCTCCGCCCCGAACCGAACGAGCGGGGCATCGGTGGCCACCCGGTGCGACGCGAGCGACGCGAGGTAGCCGACGGCCTCGACGAGGTTGGTCTTGCCCTGGCCGTTGAGCCCGACGAGGGTCGTCACGCCCGGCGTGAGCGGCAGCTCGGCCGAGGTGTAGCTGCGGAAGTCGGCGACCGACAGGTGCCGGACGTGCACCCCGCTGCTCAGGCCTTCTTCGCGGCGCGCTTCCGGACCGAGCCCGACCCGGTGCGCCCCGGCGACGCCGGGCCAGCCTGCGCGGCCTCGGCGGCCTTCTTCGCGGCGGTCTTCTTCGTCGGGGCCTTCTCCTTGCGGCGGGCCTTGGCCTGGGCGGTGTCGGCGGAGGCCGGACCCGCGGCGGCCTCGGCGCGCAGCTTCTCGCCCTCGGCGACGGTCATGACCTGGTGGCCGCCGAAGCCGCCGCGCAGCGCGGCGACGGCCTGCATCGTCGGCGAGACCTGCTGGCGCGAGGCGAACCGGGCGAAGAGGGAGGCGGAGATGACCGGCATCGGCACGGAGAGCTCGATCGCCTCCTCGACCGTCCAGCGACCCTCCCCGGAGTCGGCGGTGTAGTCGGAGACGTCCTCGAGGGTGGGGTTCTCCTCGAGGGCGTCGACCATGAGGTCGAGCAGCCAGGACCTCACCACGGTGCCGCGGCTCCAGGCCTTGAAGGCACCCGGCACGTCGTCGACGATGTCCTTCTTGCTCAGCAGCTCGTAGCCCTCGGCGTACGCGGCCATCAGCCCGTACTCGATGCCGTTGTGGACCATCTTCGTGTAGTGCCCGGCGCCGACCTTGCCGGCGTGGACGAAACCCTCGTCGCGGGGGCCCTCGGGGCGCAGCGCGTCGAAGATCGGCATCGCCTTGCGGATGTTGGCCTTGCTCCCGCCGGCCATGAGGCCGTAGCCGTTCTCGAGGCCCCAGATGCCCCCGGAGACGCCGCAGTCGACGTACCCGACGCCCTGGGCCCGGAGCAGCTTCTCGTTCTCGACGTCGTCGGTCCACTTGCTGTTGCCGCCGTCGATGACGAGGTCGCCCTTGTCGAGCAGGTCGCCGAGCGCGAGGACCGTGTCGCGGGTGGGCTTGCCGTGCGGCACCATCACCCAGACCACGCGGGGGGCGTCGAGCTTCTTGACCATGTCGGCGAGCGACCGGGCGTCGGAGACCTGCTGGTTGCGGTCGTAGCCCACGACCTCGTGGCCCGCGCGGCGCAACCGCTCGCGCATGTTGCCGCCCATCTTGCCGAGGCCGACCAGTCCGAGCTGCATCCGGTGCTCCTTCGTCGTGGTGTCGTTGCCGTCTGCCCCGAAGGCTACGCCGGGGACGGGCGCAGCCGGCGGGCGCGACCGGTCAGGAGGCGAAGCGGACCGGCATGAGGACGTAGCGGTACGAGGTGTCCGCCTCCCCGTCGGCGCTCTCCTGGCCGGAGAGGACCGCGGGCCGCGAGGCCTGGGTGAACGAGATGCGGCTCCAGTCGGTGCCGACCGCGCCGAGGCCGTCGAGGAGGTAGTGCGGGTTGAAGGCGATCTCGACGTCCGGGCCGGTGAGGTCGCACTCGACCGCCTCCGAGGCCTGGGCGTCGTCGCCGGTGCCCGCCTCGATGGCCACCTGGTCGCCGGAGAACCGCAGCCGCACCGGGGTGTTGCGCTCGGCGACGAGGGCCACGCGCTTGACGGCCTCGACGAGGTCGGCGGTGCGCACGACGGCCTCGGTCTCGGAGGAGGTCGGGAAGATCGAGGAGACCTTCGGGTACTCGCCGTCGAGGAGGCGGGTCGTCGTGCGGCGCCGGCCGGCCTCGAACCCGGCCAGGCCGTCACCGCCGGCCGTGGCGCCGAGCGCGACGTCGATGGAACCGGCCGCGCCGAGACTGCGGGCCGTCTCGGAGAGGGTGCGGGCCGGCACGAGGACGACGTGGCTGGCATCGGTGGCGGTGGGGTTCCACGTGAGCTCGCGCATCGCGAGGCGGTAGCGGTCGGTGGCGAGGAGGGTCATCCGGTCGCCGTCGACCTCGACCCGGACGCCGGTGAGGATGGGCAGGGTGTCGCCCCGGTCGGCCGCGACCGAGACCTGCGCGACGGCCTGGGTGAAGAGGTGGCCGTCGACCGACCCGGTGGGCTCCGGCGAGCTCGGGAGGGTCGGGTAGTCGTCGGCGGGCATCATCAGCAGGCTGAACCGGGACGCGCCGCAGGTGACCTGGACCTTGCTGCCTTCGGTGACGACGTCGATCGGCCGGTCCGGCAGGTTGCGCGAGATGTCGGCCAGGAGGCGGCCGAGGACGAGGACGGTGCCGGCCTCGGCGACCTCGGCGGCGACGGTGACGCGGGCGGAGACCTCGTAGTCGAAGGCCGACAGGGTGAGCGTGCCGTCGTCGGAGGCCTCGAGGAGGATGCCGGCGAGGACGGGCACCGGCGGACGGGCCGGCAGCCCGCGGGCCACCCAGGTGACCGCCTCGGCGAGGACGTCGCGCTCGACGCGGAACTTCACGGCTTACCACCCTGTCCGGCGCGAGGGAGCGCCTGGTCGTGCATCGGAGTCGTCACCACCTGCCGGGGCGCGTCGAGGCGTCGTCCACGCAGGCGGGACCCCGACACTAGTGCACGCCCACGACGCACACCATCGGTTGGCGGCGGCTCGCCGGACGGCTCCGGAGCCGGCGGCCGGGGCGGTCGGCAGCACTCGCTCGGGCTCGGGGTCCCAGGGTGGTCGTGGTCGGGGTGGACCCTGTCATCTCTGGATCTCGTCGTGGTGGTCGCAGCTGTGGATCCTGTGGACGACGGGTCGTCCGTGCAGGTCGGGTCGGCGCGCCGTGGTGTGGACGGGGCGTGGACGGCCGGTGGAGGAACCGGCCGGGGGTGGGGACGGCCACCCGGCGTTCACACGGGGTCCACCGGCGCCGGTCCGCGCGTCCACGCGTCGGGCCCGGTTGTCCACATTCATCCACAGGCCCTGTGGACGACCCCGGGCGGAGCGGGTCGTCCCGAATCCCCACGGTGGAGTTCTCCACAGGCTTGTGCCCAGCGGTGGACGGCGGAGGCGCCCGCGGGCGAACGGCGGGTGAACCGCGGATGACGGGGGATCACGCGGAGCGGGACGCCGGGCATCCTTGGACAAGGGTTGTACACCGGGTGTGGACAACCTGTGGACGAGACGGCCGCGGGTGTGGACGCGCAGCGAGCGGGAACCTCAGCGCGACTGCTGCTTGATCCGGTTGGTCAGCTCGGTCACCTGGTTGTAGATCGCGCGGCGCTCGGCCATCAGCTGGCGGATCTTCTTCTCCGCGTGCATGACCGTCGTGTGGTCGCGGCCACCGAACTGCTGGCCGATCTTCGGCAGCGACATCTCGGTCAGCTCGCGGCACAGGTACATCGCGATCTGCCGGGCCGTCACGAGGACGCGCGAGCGCGACTGGCCCTGGAGGTCCTCGATCGTCAGCCCGAAGTACGCGGCGGTCTGGGCGATGATCGTCGCCGGCGTGACCTGGCTCGTCGAGTCGTCCGGGATGAGGTCGCGCAGGACGATCTCGGCGAGGCTCATGTCGACCGGCTGCCGGTTGAGGCTGGCGAACGCCGTGACCCGGATCAGCGCCCCCTCGAGCTCGCGGATGTTCGTCGAGATCCGGGAGGCGATGAACTCGTGGACGTCCTCGGGCACCGACAGCCGCTCCTGGATGGCCTTCTTGCGCAGGATGGCGATGCGGGTCTCGAGGTCGGGCGGCTGGACGTCGGTGAGCAGGCCCATCTCGAAGCGGCTGCGCATCCGCGCCTCGAACCCGGTGAGCAGCTTCGGCGGCACGTCGCTGGTGATGACGACCTGCTTGCCGGCGTTGTGCAGCGTGTTGAAGGTGTGGAAGAACTCCTCCTGCGTCTGCACCTTGCCCTGGAGGAACTGGATGTCGTCGATGAGCAGCACGTCGACGTCGCGGTAGCGGCGCTGGAAGTTGGCCGCCTTGTCGTCGCGGATGCTGTTGATGAAGTCGTTGGTGAACTCCTCCGAGTTCACGTACCGCACCTTGACGTGCGGGAAGAGGTTGCGGGCGTAGTGCCCGATGGCGTGCAGCAGGTGGGTCTTGCCGAGCCCGGAGTCGCCGTAGACGAAGAGCGGGTTGTAGGCCTTGGCCGGCTGCTCGGCGACCGCGACCGCCGCGGCGTGCGCGAACCGGTTGCTCGCCCCGATGACGAAGGTGTCGAAGGTGTACTTGGGGTTGAGCCGGGTCAGCTCGACCTGTTCGGGCAGCTGGGTGCCGGGGCGCGGGCGGCGCATCCCCGGGACCTCGACGAGGCCCGGCGTGGTGACGACGCCGTCCGGGCCGGACCCGTTGTGGCCGTGGCCGTGGCCGCTCGCGTCGGAGGTCTCGCCGTCGTCGTCGAGCTCGAGGTCGTCGATCTCCTGGCGCCGGTCGGCGGCCCGCCGCTCGTGGCCGTCGTCGCCGAGGCTGTCCTGGGCGTGCTCGGCGAGGTCGGCGAGGGTGGGGTCGACGGTCACGGCGAGCCGGACGTCGCGGCCGAGGCGCTCGCCGAGGGACTGGGTGACCCGCTCGCGCAGCCGGGTCTCGACGACGTCCTTGGTGAAGTCGTTCGGGACGGCGATGAGCGCGGTGTCGTCGAGGAGGCCGACGAGCCGGGCCAGCGAGAGGAAGGCGCGCTGCTGGACGGGGATGCCGTCCTCGTCGAGCGCCTCCAGCGTGGCCTGCCACACCTGGGTCATCGTCGCGTCCGGCACGTGGTCCCCGTCCTTCCGATGCCCTCGGTTCGCTCGTCGCGCCTCGTGACGCGGCCCCGGGCTGCGGGTCGTCCACACGCTTGTCCACAGGCTGTGGGGACGTCGCGGTGCGGCGTCGCCCGTGTGTCGGTACCCGACCCGCCCGATGCTCCGTGCGATGGTAGAGGGTTGACGCACCCGAGCGGTACCCGGCCGCGGGTTTGGTCGGCGAGCGGCGCCTCGGGTACCTTTGGACGGCCTGTTCCGGCTGTTTTCGCATGCCCATGGACCCTCGCGCCGGTGCGCACCCGTGGGTCTCCGACTGCAGCCGACCGGGCTGCTTCCCCAGACCCCCGGGCCGTCCCGGCCCGCCACCCGCGAAAGAGACACATCGTGAGCAAGCGGACCTTCCAGCCGAACAACCGCCGTCGCGCCAAGACGCACGGCTTCCGCCTCCGGATGCGCACCCGCGCCGGTCGTGCCATCCTCTCCGCCCGCCGTCGCAAGGGCCGCGCAGAGCTCTCGGCCTGAGGCCCACCGGTGCTGCCGGCGCCGCACCGTCTGCGTGAGCGACGGGACTTCGCGTCGGTGGTCCGCGGCCCCGGGAGCACCCGGGCCGGCTCCAGACTGCTCGTGGTCCACGCCACCCGAACCGACGCGCGCGCGGGATGCCCGCCGCGGGTCGGTTTCGTCGTGTCACGGGCCGTCGGCAACGCGGTCGTCCGCAACCGGACCAAGCGCCGGCTGCGGGCCCTCGTCGCCGGCCGCCTGGGGGTCGTGCCGAGCGGGGTCGACCTCGTCGTGCGGGCCAACCCGGCGGCCGGTGCGGCCTCCTCGGCGGAACTCGGGTCGGCGCTCGACGCGTTGTGGCTCAAGGTGGTCGGCCGGTTCGGAGGTGCGGTGTGAGCGTGGGACGCGTCGTCGCCGCGCCCCTGGTCTGGCTGATCCGGGGGTACCAGACCTTCATCAGCCCGTTGCGTCCGCCGACCTGCCGCTACTACCCGTCGTGCTCGGCCTACGCCGTGACCGCCCTCGAGCGGTTCGGCCCGCTGCGCGGCTCGTGGATGGCGGCCCGCCGCCTCGGCCGGTGCCACCCGTGGACGCCGGGCGGCGTCGACCACGTCCCGGACCGCGACCCGCTGACCGGGCGACCGGTGCCGGGGACCACCGGCCCGAAGCCGTACCGACCGAGCCCGGGACCGGCCGCGCCGTCCCACCACTGACCACCGTCACGACCGTGACACCACCCGCCGGCTGAGCCGGCCCAGCGAAGGACATCATGGGCGACCTGTTCAACAGCATCCTGAAACCGATCGAGATCCTCGTCGCGTGGATCATGTACGGCTTCCACCAGGTGTTCACCACGCTCGGCCTGCCGGCGGCCGCGGGCATCACTTGGGCGCTGTCGATCGTCGGTCTGGTCATCGTCATGCGGGCGGCGATGATCCCGCTGTTCGTCCGGCAGATCAAGGCGTCGCGCAAGATGCAGATGATCCAGCCCGAGCTGCAGAAGATCCAGAAGAAGTACAAGGGCAAGTCCGACCCCGAGTCCCGCCAGGCGATGACCCAGGAGACGATGGAGCTCTACAAGAAGGAGGGGACCAACCCCCTCAGCTCCTGCCTCCCGATCCTCGTCCAGTCACCCTTCTTCTTCGGCCTGTTCCGGGTGCTCAACGGCCTCCAGGACATCGCCACCGAGAAGAAGGACGCGATCGGTCCGATCACGAAAACCGTTGCGGCGCAGGCGGAATCGGCATCGATCTTCGGTGCGCAGCTGTCGGACTCGTTCCTGCGCGCGAACAACCTGTCGACCCAGATCGTCACCGTGGTCCTCATCGTGCTGATGTCGGCGACGACCTTCACGACCCAGCGCCAGCTGATGACGAAGAACATGCCGCAGTCGGCGCTCGACAGCCCGTTCGCCAAGCAGCAGAAGATGCTGCTCTACATCTTCCCGATCATCTTCGCCGTCTCCGGCGTCAACTTCCCGATCGGTGTCCTCCTCTACTGGTTCACGACGAACGTGTGGTCGATGACCCAGCAGTTCTACGTCATCCGCCGGATGCCGGCGCCGGGTTCCGCCGCCGAGCGGGCCTACCACGAGCGCCTCGCCCGGAAGGGCAAGCCGATCCCCGGCACCGTCGCCGCGACCGCGGTGGCCGATGGGGAGGGCGGCTCCGCGGAGGACGCGGGCCCGCAGTCCGGGCAGCGGACCCAGCCCAAGTCCAAGAAGCGCGCCAAGAAGAAGTGACCCCGCCCCCGGGTCAGCCGGTGGCGCCGCCCGCCGCCCGGTGACCCGGGACCGCGCTGTCGCCCGCGAGGGCGGCAGCCCGCACCAGACCCGATCCACTCCCAGCCAGGAGCACACAGTGAGCGAGAACATGACGGAGGCCGACCGGGCCGCCGAGGCCCCCGAGGTCGACACCACGGTCGAGGCGGCCACGCCGCCCGCCGCGGACCCGAGCACCGACTCGGCGGCCACGGGCGACATCGCGGGCGGAGCCCCCTCGTCGGACGAGGTGGCCACGAGCGCGGAGGCCGTCGCGGCCGAGCCGAGCGGCGACGTCCGCACGGACGATGACTCCACGGAGGACGCGGAGGACGCGCAGGATGCGGAGAACACAGGGGACGCGCAGGATGCCGTCGCGGCCCCGCGCCGCGGCGTGCGCCGCGAGCAGCTGGAGCGCGAGGGTGAGGTGGCCGCCGACTTCCTCGAGACCCTCCTGGACATCTGCGACCTCGACGGTGACCTCGACGTCGACATCGACGGCGACCGCGCGGCGGTCGCCATCGTCGACAGCGACGAGGGCCGGGTGCCGCGTCGCCTCGTCGGCCAGGACGGCCAGGTGCTCGAGGCCCTCCAGGAGCTGACCCGCCTCGCGGTGCAGTCGCAGACCGGTGAGCGCAGCCGCCTCATGCTCGACGTCGCCGGCCACCGCGCCGGTCGGCGGGCCGAGCTCGTCCGACTCGCGAGCGACGCGATCGCGTCGGTGCGGGCGTCCGGCGAGCCGGCCGCGTTGGAGCCGATGTCCGCCTTCGAGCGCAAGGTCGTCCACGACGAGGTGCTCGCCGCCGGGCTGCGCTCGGAGTCGGAGGGCAGCGAGCCCCGCCGCCACGTCGTCATCAGCCCGGCGTGAGGGTGCGTTTCACGTGAAACACGACGGTCCCCCGTTGACGCCACCGGCCGCCCCCTCGGGGGCGGCCGCGGTGTTCGGGGAGCGGTTGGCGCTCGCCGAGCGCTTCGCCGCGATCCTCGCGGACACCGGCGTCAGCCACGGCCTCCTCGGGCCGCGCGAGGTGCCCCGCCTCTGGGCGCGCCACCTCCTCAACTGCGCGGTCGTCGAGGACGCCTTTCCCGAGGGCGCGCGCCTCGTCGACGTCGGGTCGGGGGCCGGGTTGCCCGGGGTGGCGCTTGCCGTGGCCCGGCCGGACCTCGAGGTCCACCTCGTCGAACCGATGCTCCGGCGTACCACGTGGCTCGAGGGCGTCGTACGCGAGCTCGGGCTGGACCGGGTCACCGTGCACCGCGGCCGGGCCGAGGAGCTCGCCGGGACGGTCTCCGCTCCCTGGGTGACGGCGCGCGCGGTGGCCCGGCTGGACAAGCTGGCCGGGTGGTGTGTCCCTCTGCTCGAGCCGGGGGGCACGCTCGTCGCGATGAAGGGGCGCAGCGCGCGCGAGGAGCTCGCCGAGGACCGCCCGGCCCTCGAGGCGCTCGGCCTGTCGTCGGCCGTCGTGTCCGAGCACGGCGCCACCCTGCTCGAGGAGCCGGTGCTGACCGTCGACCTCGTGTTCGACGGCGCCCGTCGGCCGACGGGACGGGGTGCCCGCGGGGGCAGGGGATCCGGCGCCCGGTCGACCTCCGGCGGGCGTCGCTCCCGGAGGCGCCGTCGTCCCGGAGACGCCCCCTCCTGAGGGCCCTCCCTCGAGCGCGGCCGACCGCCCGCGGGGAAGGGGCCGGCGCCGGTCTGGGCGGCAGGGTCCGCGGAGAGGGTTCTCCGCGAGGGGTCGTGGCGACGACAACGGGGCGTTCTCGATGACCGCCGTGTGGGCCCGACGCTGCCCCGCGAGGGCGGCCGGCCGTCCCGCCACCGGTGAGGAGGTCGAGGCACCCTCGGGGGGCGGCCGGAGGCCCAGCCACCCGCGACCACGACCGGCGACCCGGTCCGCGGCGAGCGCGCGCCCCGTCCCTGCCTGTCGGGGGAGCCGACTGTTTCACGTGAAACATCCGGCTGGTCCGTTCGGCCCCGACCCCATGCACCGCCCCGAGGTTCCCCCGCCCGGCTCCGGGGTCGGCGTGCCGGCATCGCCGGCGCCATCGATTCTCCGAGCGCGCGCGGAACGCGACGACACCGGACGTGCGGCGCTCGACATCGGCCACGGCTCGGGGGCGCGAGCCGGACAGCGGAACGGGCGACGGCGTCGGCCGACGAGTCACGCGGTCGCAGTGAGGCCGAGGG
>NZ_DAOLAC010000008.1:67314-86395 GCF_035325325.1 Phycicoccus sp.
GGTGGCGAGCTCGTCCGGACACTCGTGACGGGCCGGTGCCGGCACCTGCGCCCGCGAGCCCGTCCGACAGCCGGCGTCGCGGGCGGCTCGGGGGAGCGCCCGGTCGGCCGGGGGGCGACCGAGGGACCGCGGCGACCGAAGGACCGCGGCGACCTGCCGCAACCGGTGGGACCGCGTCGACGTGGCGCAACCGTGGGAGCGCGCCGCCCTGGCGCAACCGTGGGACGCGTCGATCGGCGGCGACCACGGGATCGTGCATCCGGGGCGGCGATGGTGCCGACGGGGCTGCTCGGCGACGACTCCTGCCCCACGCCCCTCGGCTCGCGACCCACGCCGCCACGGCCGCCGCTCGGCGGCAGGGTGGAGCGACTCGGACCGAGGACGGCGTCGACGGCCCGACGCGAACGGCCCGCGAGGGCCGGCCGGGGCGACCGGCCGCCCCGGGGGCGCGCGGGGCGTCCCCGGGCGGCAGGGCCCCTCGACCGACGTCGAGGGTGAGGCCGGCGACAAGGGGTACCTGGCCGGCGACGACGGCGACGTCGTCCCGGAGGCCGGTCTGCTCGAGGGCGTCGAGCGTGAGAGGGAGGCGGGCGCGCGTCGCCAATCGTCGGCCGCGCCCCGGCGACGCATCACAGGGCACGGCCGCCGCGGACCGAAGCTACCCCGAGGTCTCCGGACAGACGCGGATCCCCGTCGGCCGACCCCGGCCACCGATCCGCTGCTCGCGCCGGTACCGACTCACGGCTCGCCCGCCCGTGGCGCGGACCGGCCCCCGTCCATCCGTCGTCCCGGCGTGGCACCTCGGGAACCGGGCAACTGGTGGCCGAGGACGGCGTGGGCCGCGCGAGACGCGACCACCCCGGTGTCGCGAGGTGCGGGCCGGCGGCCTCGGGTGGGGGGCGACCGCGCGACCGGGTCCCCCCCGGACAGGGCCGCCGGCGGTCCGCCAGGACGCATCCGCCCGACCCCGGGGAGCTCACGGGGGTTCACCCCGCGGGCGGGCAAGGGCGGATCTCGGGAGTCCGGGTCGGGCTGCGGGACGGTCCTCACGGCTCTGTCGTCCACAGGTTATCCACCGAGCCCCCGAGGCGTCCTCACCCCGGCGAGAAGCGCCTCTCTCCGCACGGTTGTGCGGGATGTTTCACGTGAAACGGGGGAGGGGGGTCGCACCGTCCGGCGCTGTCCACCCCGTTGTCCACAGGTCTTCCACCCTTTGGCGTGTCGGGCTCCGGTGCTGTTGGATAGGGGTCGTTCATTCTGCAGGAGGTACCGGTGAGCCCGACGCTCGACACCACCGACGCACCACACGTCGCCCCCGGGCTCGGCTTTCCCGCCGGTCCGTCCGCGGAGCCGTCGGAGCTCGGATGGCCCGAGACCGTTTCACGTGAAACATCGACGTCCGCGGACCCGGCGCCGCCGGCCGCCCCGGGTTCGTCGGCGGACTCCGACGCAGAGACCGGCAGTACGTCGTCCGTGCCGGTGGTCGACGACACGGACCCCGCAACCCCTGACGACCGCGAGGAGCGAGCAGTCATCGCCGCAGCCATCCCCGGAGCAGACTGGAACACGCCGCTCGCCCAGGCGGTGGCGGAGGACGAGCGCAAGCGCGTGACCCTGAGCGGCCGGTCGGTGCCACGCCCGCCGCGCACGCGGGTCATGACCGTGGCCAACCAGAAGGGCGGCGTCGGCAAGACGACGACGACGGTCAACATCGCCGCGGCCCTCGCCCAGGCGGGCAGCACCGTCCTCGTCATCGACCTCGACCCGCAGGGCAACGCGAGCACCGCCTTGGGCATCGACCACCACTCGGAGGTGCCGAGCGTCTACGACGTCCTCGTCGACGGCGCCCCGCTCGTCGACGTCGTCCAGCCCTGCCCGGACCTGCCCGGCCTCGTGTGTGCGCCGGCGACCATCGACCTCGCCGGCGCCGAGATCGAGCTCGTCTCCCTCGTCGCGCGCGAGACGCGGCTGCAGAAGGCGGTCGCGGCCTACGTGGAGGAGCGCACCGCCTCCGGGGACCGCCTCGACTACGTCCTCGTCGACTGCCCGCCGAGCCTCGGCCTGCTGACGGTCAACGCGTTCGTCGCCGGCCAGGAGGTCTTCATCCCCATCCAGTGCGAGTACTACGCGCTCGAGGGACTGAGCCAGCTCCTCAAGAACATCGAGCTGATCCGCAGCCACCTCAACCCGGCGCTCCACGTCTCGACGATCCTCCTGACGATGTACGACGGCCGCACCCGCCTCTCGGCCCAGGTCGCCGACGAGGTGCGCGCGCACTTCGCCGAGCAGACCCTCCGGGCGACCGTCCCGCGCTCGGTCCGGATCTCGGAGGCTCCCAGCCACGCCCAGACCGTCATGACCTACGACCCCAACAGCAGCGGCGCCCTCTCCTACCTCGAGGCGGCCGTCGAGATCGCCGAACGCGGTGCCGCCGACGACACGACGGAGGAGTCCGCATGAGCGAGAAGCGCCGCGCCCTCGGCCGGGGCCTCGGGGCCCTCATCCCGAGCCAGCCCGCGACCGACCGACCGGTCGACGTCTTCTTCAAGGACCGCGACGCCCCGGCCGGCACCACGGCCGCGGCCGCGTCCACCACGACCACCGTCGACGACACCGGCGCCGCCGAGCAGGAGCCCGGCCACGAGGCGCTCCGTCCGGTCCCGGGAGCCCGCTTCGCCGAGATCCCGCTCGACGCGATCCGCCCCAACCCGCGCCAGCCGCGCACCGTCTTCGACGAGGACGAGCTCGCCGAGCTCGTGCACTCGGTCAAGGAGATCGGCATCCTGCAGCCCGTCGTCGTCCGGCCCGTGCCGGACGGGGGCGCCGGGGACGGCATCCACTTCGAGCTGATCATGGGGGAGCGCCGCTGGCGCGCCTCCCGGGAGGCCGGCAAGGAGACGGTCCCGGCCATCGTCCGCAGCACCGACGAGGACGACCTGCTGCGGGACGCGCTGCTGGAGAACCTCCACCGCAGCCAGCTCAACCCGCTCGAGGAGGCGGCCGCCTACCAGCAGCTGCTCGACGACTTCGGCTGCACCCAGGAGCAGCTGGCCCAGCGCATCGGCCGCTCCCGCCCGCAGATCTCCAACACCCTGCGGCTGCTCCGCCTCCCGCCGCTCGTCGCGCGCCGGGTCGCCGCCGGCGTGCTCAGTGCGGGTCACGCCCGTGCCCTGCTCGGCCTGCCCGACGCGGCGGCCATGGAGCGGATGGCCCAGCGCGTCGTCGCGGAGGGTCTCTCGGTGCGCACCGTCGAGGAGCTCGTCGCCCTCGGCGAGGGCGAGGCGCCGACCCGGCGGACGAAGCCGCGTCCAGGGGCCCGCCGGCCGCAGCTCGACGACCTCGCCGCCGACCTCTCGGACCGGCTCGAGACGCGGGTCCGCATCGCGCTGGGCCAGAAGAAGGGCCGGCTGACCGTCGAGTTCGCCTCCGTGGAGGACCTCAACCGCATCCTCGACGTCATGCGCCTGCGCGGCGGGGAGAGCTGACGCAGGGCATCACGATCCGCCTGCCGCACAGGCGATCTCGGGATCACCAGAACGGCCCCGGACCGAGAGGTCCGGGGCCGTTCTCCGCTCGACAGCGGTTCTGGGGGGTCAGCCGAGGAACTGCTCGAGCTCGCGCAGCAGCACCGGCTTCGGGCGGGCGCCGATGATCGTCTTGACGATCTCGCCACCCTGGTAGACGTGCATCGTCGGGATGCTCGTGATGCCGAGCTGGCCGGTGATGCCGGGGTTCTCGTCGGTGTTGAGCTTGACGACGGCGACCTTGTCGCCGTGGTCGCGCGCGATCTCCTCGAGCACGGGGGCGACGGCACGGCACGGGCCGCACCACTCGGCCCAGAAGTCGACGAGGACGGGCTTGTCGCTCTGGAGGACGTCGGCCTCGAAGGTGGCGTCGGTGGTCGTGCTCACGGCTCCCATGGGAGTTCCTCTCGGGTGGTGCGGATGGTGCGGGTGGGTGGTCTGGTCGGTGCGGAGGGGAGGATGCTCGGTCCTCCATCCTGCCGGGCCGGTCCGACACCCGGGGTGCCGGCCGGACCCGGTGGGTCAGTGCGCGAGGAAGCGTTCGGCGTCGAGGGCGGCGGCGCAGCCGGAGCCGGCGGCGGTGATGGCCTGGCGGTAGGTGTGGTCGACGAGGTCGCCGCAGGCGAACACCCCGGGGACGTTGGTCTTCGAGGTGCGCCCCTCGGTGAGGACGTAGCCCTCGGCGTCGAGGTCGACGAGGCCCTTGACCAGCTCGTTGCGCGGGTCGTGGCCGATGGCGACGAAGAGCCCCGTGACGGCGAGCTCGCGGGTCTCGCCGGTGACCGTGTCACGCAGGGTGATGCCGCTGACCTTGTCCTCGCCGTGGATGGCGTCGACGGCGCTGTTCCACGCGAAGTGGATCTTGTCGTTGGCCTTGGCGCGTTCGGCCATGATCCGGCTGGCGCGCAGCTCGTCGCGGCGGACGACGACGGTGACCGAGCGGGCGAACTTGGTGAGGAAGGTGGCCTCCTCCATCGCGGAGTCCCCGCCCCCGACGACGGCGATGTCCTGGTCGCGGAAGAAGAAGCCGTCGCAGGTGGCGCACCACGAGACGCCGTGGCCGGAGAGCCGCTTCTCGTCGGGCAGCCCGAGCTCACGGTAGGCCGAGCCCATCGCGAGGATGACCGCCCGCGCCCGGTACTCGTTGCCGCTGCCGTCACGGACCAGCTTCACGTCGCCGTCGAGCTCGACGTGCTCGACGTCGTCGGTGACGATCTCGGCACCGAACCGCTCGGCCTGGGCCCGCATGTTCTCCATGAGGTCCGGGCCCATGATGCCGTCGCGGAAGCCGGGGAAGTTCTCGACCTCGGTCGTGTTCATCAGGGCACCGCCGGCCGTGACCGAGCCCTCGATGACGAGCGGCTCGAGGTTCGCCCGGGCGGCGTACACCGCGGCCGTCCAGCCGGCCGGGCCGGAGCCGATGATGATGACGTTGCGGACGTCCGAGGTCACGGGACACATCCCCTTGTGGTGCGAGCAGGTGAAGACCGCAAGATGCGGTACGAGTGGAACCGATCCTAGGGCCGCGGTGTTCCCTCCGCCGCCACGCCCCGCCGGTGGGTCACGCACCGGGTCACCCGGCCGCACACCCCGCGGGGAGAACCACCGACAGCATACCCCACGGGGTATGCTGTCGGTCCGTCCCGGGGAGCCCGGGGGTCACTCGACGGCGACCGGCCCGGAGAGGACGCCCGGTGAGGCCTTCGAGCAGGTGCGGGCCACGGCCCAGGCGGTGCGGCCCCCGGACTCCGAGGTGGCCACGAGCACCGCGGCCGGACGGTCGTCGACCCCGGCGAGGTCGACCACGACCGTGTCCCGGACCGGGACGCCGAGACCGTCGGCGCAGGACCGGGCCCCGGCGGGAGCGGCGAGCCTCCCGAGGCCGGCGGCCACCCCGTTGTCCGCGGCCTTCGGACCGGGACCCGACGAGGGGTCGCGGCCGGTGCCGTCCCACGGGAGGCTGCGGCGCACCTCGTCGGCGAGGGCAGCGCTCGAGTACGACGTGCCGCTGGCCAGGACGACCACGCCGAGGCCGTCGTCCTCGGCGAGGAGGGTACGGGCGCCGCGCACGGCCTCGGAGGGGGCATCCGCACTGCCGGACCCCCCGGCGGCGGAGTCCTCGACCCCGATGCTCGCGGTGAGCCCCCCGGGGCGCAGGGTCTCGAGGACGACACCGCCGAGCCCGAGCACGCCGAGGACCGAGGCCGCGACGGCGACGACGGGCCAGCGTGAGCGCCGACGCAGCGGGACGACGTCGCCCTCCGTAGCCCCCTCCGCCGCGAGGTCGCCGGTGACGGCACCCTCGGGCGCCACCGGGGCGGCCCACCCGGCGCGGCTCCTGGCCTCCTCGGCGAGGGCGGCCTCGATCCGGGCGACGAGGTCGGGGGGCATCGGCCCGGGGTCGGGCAGCGACCCGAGGAGGGCACGCATCCCCGTGGGGTCGTGCTCGACCGGGTCGGCGTCGTCGTGGGGGTGGCTCACGAGCTCCTCCGGGAGGTGCCGTGCGGGATGCGGCGGGTGGGTCGGGCGAGGGCGGCGGCGGGCACCCGTGGTGCGGGCCGAGGGTAGGACGTCACGTCGCCCCCTGAGGTTCCGTGGCGTCCGGGGCGGGACCGGAGGAGGGCCGCAGCATCGCCGCGAGGGCCTCGCGGCCGCGGAAGCAGCGGGACTTGACGGTCCCCTCCGCCACCTCGAGGGCGGCAGCGGCCTCGGCGACCGACCACCCGTGCATGTCGACGAGGACGAGGGCCTGGCGCTGGCCCTCCGGGAGGCGGGCCAGGGCCTCCCGCACGACGAGCGCGGTCTCCGTGGAGGCGTGCCGGTCGTGCCCGTCCGGGAGGTCGATCTCGCCGAGGTCGCCGGCCCGGCGCACCGAGACCTTCTCGCGGCGCAGCCGGTCGAGGCACGCGTTGACGACGATCCGGTGCAGCCAGGTGGTCACGGCGGCATCGCCGCGGTAGGCCTCGGCCCGCCGGAACGCCGAGATGAACGCGTCCTGGACGGCGTCGGCGGCCAGCTCGCGCTGGCCGGCCGTCCGCAGCGCGACGGCGTACATCCGGTCGCGGTGGCGCCGGAAGAGCTCGCCGAAGGCGGCCCCGTCGTCCCCCGCGACGTGCCGCGCCAGGAGGGCGGCGTCGTCCAGCTCGGCGAGGTCGGGGCTGCTCACGGGAGGGCCATCAGCCGCTGACGACGACCTCGTTGAGCCACGCCCGGCGGTTGCCCTTGGAGTCGACGTGGAGTCCCGTGTACCAGAGGACGATGTACTGCCCGGCGACCTTGTCGGGGACCGGGAAGTCGAGGGTGCCCTTCGCGTCGGTCTTGGCGCCGATCTTCGTCGCGGCCTCGAGGGTGGGCTCGTCGTTGACGTACACCTCGACGTCGACCGGCGACGGGACGACGAGCTTGACGTCCTGGGGCTTCTTGTTCGGGCCGAGGTCGACGATGAGGCCGACACCCTTCTTGAGGCCGCCGAAGTCGTCGCTGCGGTACCGCTCGGAGTTCCACCCCGTCGAGGGGTCGCCGTCGTAGGTCTTCGGCGTCAGCTGGTCGTTCTCGTTGTTGTCGCCGAGCGGGTCGTACGCCGACACCTTGAGGATGGCCAGGGGCGAGGGGGCGTCCTCGGCGGCGGACGCTGACGCCGTGCTGCTCGCGCTCGCCGACGGACTCGGCGACGCGCTCGAGGACGGCGAGGGGCCCCCGAGGCCCAGGTCGCTGTTCGAGCCGATCTGCCGTACCCCGTAGATGCCGACGGCGAGGGCCAGGACGAGGAACGCGACGACGATGCCGATGGCCAGCTTCGACTCGTCGTGGGTGAGCGGTTCGGCCGGGACCAGCGGGGCCGGGGCGTCGAGGTCGTCGTCGTCGCCCTCGGCCCGCTGGGTGTCCGGGCTCAGCTCGGTGACCCTGTCGACGGCCCGCCGGGCGAAGCTCGAGACCGCCGAGCCGACCGAGGTCATGGCCTCGAGCACGGCCGTGCCGGGTCCGGAGGACTCGTCGTCCTCGTCCGGCGGGGTGACGGCCCGCTCCTCCGGCACGGCGAGCGCGGTCGTGCGGCCGCCGTCCGTGGTGGGGTCGGCGCGGTCGTCGGAGCTCGGCACGGTGTCGTCCTCGGTCAGCCGGGCGGGCGGTGGGGTGCGCGGGATGACCGCCGTCGGCTCGTCGTCCGCCTCATCGTCCGGCTCGTCGTCCGGCTCGGGGTCGGGGAGGGAGCTGGGATCGGGGAGCGGGGGAGGTGGCGCCGGCGAGGCGGCGCCACCGGTCGGACCGGCGGTGGCACTCGTGGCCGCCCCGACGGCGGCACCCGCACCGGCGGCCGCGAGGGCCGCGCCGACGGGCGCGCCGCCGACGGCACGGTCGGCGGTGGCCGCGGGGACCGAGGGCGCGTCGGCGTCGGGAGCGGCAGCCGTCTCCGACGGGGGTCGGGGCGCGGCCGCGGGGAGCACGGGTCGGCCGACGACCTGGCGCGAGGGCCATGGCGCGACCTGGCGGGCGTAGTCGCCGGGACTGGTCGGGCCCTGGTCCTCGTTGAGGGTGAGCCGGCAGATGGCGTCGAGGTCGCGGGGCACGCCGGCGGCGATCTCGGAGGGCGCGGCCACGCCGCCCGGCACGCGGGGGGCGGGGGTCAGCCCGGATCCGCCGGAGCCGAGCGGCCACAGACCGGTCAGGGCGGCGTAGGCGAGCGCGACGACCCCCACGGCGTCGCGGCGGGCGGCCTCCTCGGGCTCGAGGCCGTCCTCGCCGGCGCGGACCGCGGCGATCTCGAGACCACGCAGCCGTACCTCGCCGTCCGGGGTGCGCAGGACGTCGTCGGGGGTGAGGTCGAGGTGGTGCATCCCGCGCTGGCGGGCGGACTCGAGGGCCGCGGCGACCTCACCGGTGATCCGGCGGACCTCGTCACCGGGCACGCCCCCGGCGGCGACGAGGTCGGCGAGCGTGTGCGCGTCGGCGAGCTCCTCCTCGACGACGTACGCGAGGCCGTCGTCCTGGCCGACGTCGAGGATGCGGACGAGGACCGCGTGGGACACCGACCCGGCCCGGCGGGCGGCATCGAGGAAGGAGGCGACGCGGTGGTCGTCGGCGGGCACGACGAGCACGGAGACGCGGCGCCCGAGGGTGGTGTCGTCGGCGCTCCAGCGCTCGGTGCCCCGGTCCTGGGCGAGCCGCCGGTGCACCGTGTAGCGCCCCCCGAGGACGGTGCCGGGTCCCACACCCCTCACCGCGGCTCCTTCCGACGTGCGTCACGGCCACCCGCCGGACCGGCCGACGGGTCCGTCCATCGTAGGGGGTGGAGTCAGCGTCCGCGGAGGGCGCGCACCCGCCGGCCGACCGGGCCCACGAGGTCGCCGACCTCGCGCACCCCGAGCAGGTGGGCGCCGCTCCACGTCACGGCGAGCTGGACCACCCCCGCCACCCCGAGGACGACAGCGCCCTGGAGCAGCGCCGACAGCCCACGGTCGGCGCCGAGGCCGGGCAGCAGCAGCCGGACGGCGAACGCGAGGACGACGGCGACGACGGCGGCCGGCAGCGCGAGGCGCAGGTACGTCGAGGCGATGGACCGCAGGCCGAGCGGCCCGTGCTGGCGCCGGAGGACGACGAAGCCGATGCTCGACCCGACGAGGTAGGCCAGCGCCTGCCCCAGGCCGACGGTGAAGGCGGTCGCCCGCGGGTCGAGCGTCGCGGCGAGCAGCGCGACGAGGGCCGCCGTCGAGGTGACGACGCACTGGATCCGGAAGGTGAGGTAGGTCTGGGTCTGCGCGTAGAGGACGCGGTCGTTGAGGAAGCCCCAGCCCATCGGGATGACGAGCCAGACGATGCCGTAGAGGACGAGCGCCACCTGGGCGGTCTGCTCGACGGTGTTCGTGAAGAAGAGCGTGCTCGCCACGAGGGGCGCGAAGGCGACGAGGAAGGCGACCCCCGGCACGAGGATGACCGACGGCATCCGCATCCCCTGGTCGTGGTAGCGCAGGACGGCGGCGTGGTCGCCGTCGGCGGCGGCCTCGGACAGCCGCGTGTACAGGGCCGTGATGAGGGAGACGGTGACGAGGCCGTGCGGGAGGTAGACGATGAACTGGGCGTTGGTCAGGGTGGTCAGGGTCCCGACGCCCTCGCCGCTGCCCGCGCCGAGCGCGCCGGCCCGGGTCAGCACCCGGCTGGTCACGACGAAGCCGAGCTGCTGGACGGCGATCGAGCCGACGGTCCACTTGGCGACCGACGCCATCTCGCCGAAGCCCTGGCCGCGCACCCCCCAGAGCCAGCGGTAGGTGAACCCCATCCGGCGCAGCGCGGGCAGCAGTGCGGCGAGCTGGATGACGATGGAGAGGGTGGCCGTGCCCGCGAGGATGCCGACCATCTCGGCACTCCAGTCGCGTGGCGCCGCGGCCAGCGGCAGCGAGGCGGCGCGGAACCACAGCAGCCCGGCGACGGCGACGAGGTTGGCCAGCGCGGGCGCCCAGGTGAACGCCGCGAACCGGCCGTCCGCGGCGAGCACCTGCCCGAGGACCGTGTACATCCCGTAGAAGAAGAGCTGCGGCATGCAGATGACCGCGAAGACGACGGCCAGCCGGACCGCCTGGGTGTCCTCCGGGCTGTAGAAGATGCGCACGATGAGCGGGGCCAGCGCGGTGAGCAGCACCGTCGCGATGCCGAAGAAGGCGATCGAGACCGTCACGACCCGGTTGACGAAGTCCTCGCCGTCGGGGCGCCGCCTGGCCCGGACGATCTGCGGGACGAGCACCGCCTGGACGGCCCCGCCGGCGAGCAGCAGGTAGAACTGGTTCGGCAGCGTGTTGGCCGCGGTGAACGCGTCGGCGGTCAGCCCGGAGAGGCCGATGACCGAGGTGAGCAGCGAGGTGCGGGCCAGGCCCGCGACACGGCTGACCAGCGTCCCCGCCGCCATCACCGCCCCGGAGCGCCCCACGCTCTGGGTCGGCGCGCTCACCCGGCGTCCCCGGCCAGCCGCTGCCACGCGAGCCGGGCGATCCGGCGCTCGTTGGGGAAGGTGAGGTGCCGGTGGGCGTCCTCGAGGGGGAGCCAGGCGACGTCGATCGCCTCGTGGTCGGGGTCCTTCTCGATGGTCAGGTACCCGCCGGTCGCCTCGAGGAGGTAGTGGTGGACGAACTTGTGGATGCGCCGGTCGCCGGCCGCGAACCAGTAGTCGATGGTGCCGAGCTCGATGAGGACGCGGCCCTCGATACCGGTCTCCTCCTCGACCTCGCGCACGGCGGTCTCCGGCAGGGTCTCCTCGCCCTCGATGTGCCCCTTCGGCAGGCACCACTCGACGCGTCCGGCCCGGTTGCGGCGGGCGATGACGGCGATCCGGGCCCGTCCCTCGTGGACGTCGACGACGACGCCGCCGGCGCTGCGCTCCTCGACCGCCGGGAGCCGACGCGGCGGGGCCCCGGAGGGGTCGGCGGCGGCGTGGCTCATCTGGTCACTGTAACCACTGGGGCCGCACGCGGCCGGGTCGTCGGGGGAGGGTCGCGGGTCGCCGCCGGGTGCGGAATCGGCGCCGTGCCCGCCCGCCCCTAGGCTTGTCCCTCGTGTCCGACCGCCAGCCCCCGGCCGCCCTGCTCCGCGAGGCCGTCGCGCAGCTCGCCCCCGTGCTGCCCGTGCTCACCGACCTCGGTGAGCGCTTCGCCGCGGCCGGGCACGACGTCGCCCTCGTCGGCGGCCCGGTGCGCGACGCCTTCCTCGGGCGCACCCCGACCGACCTCGACCTCACCACCTCCGCGCGGCCCGAGGAGACCGAGGCCGTCCTCTCCGCCTGGAGCGGCACGACGTGGGACATGGGGCGCGCCTTCGGCACGATCGGCGCCCGGAAGGGCGGCACGGTCGTCGAGGTGACGACCTACCGGGCCGACGCCTACGACGGCGTGACCCGCAAGCCGGTCGTCGCGTTCGGCGACTCGCTCGAGGACGACCTCGTCCGCCGCGACTTCGCGTGCAACGCGATGGCCCTGCGGCTGCCCGACCTCGTCTTCGTCGACCCCCACGGCGGCCTCGACGACCTCGCCGCGCGCGTGCTGCGCACCCCCACGACCCCCGAGGTCTCCTTCGGCGACGACCCGCTGCGGATGATGCGGGCCGCGCGGTTCGTCGCCCAGCTCGGGTTCGTGCCGGCGCCGGAGGTCCTCACCGCGATGCGCGAGATGGCGGCCTCCATCGGGATCGTCTCCGCCGAGCGGGTGCGCGAGGAGCTCGTCAAGCTGCTCCTCGCCGACCACCCGCGGGCCGGCCTCGAGCTGCTCGTCGCCACCGGGCTCGCCGCGATCGTGCTGCCCGAGCTGCCGGCGCTCCAGCTCGAGGTCGACGAGCACCACCGGCACAAGGACGTCTACGAGCACTCGATGACCGTGCTCGAGCAGGCCATCGACCTCGAGGGCCCGGCCGACGGGCCGCCGGAGTCGGTGCCCGGACCCGACCTCGTGCTGCGCCTCGCCGCGCTGCTCCACGACATCGGCAAGCCGGCGACGCGGCGCTTCGAGGAGGGCGGCGGGGTCTCCTTCCACCACCACGAGGTCGTCGGGGCGAAGCTGGCCGCGAAGCGGATGCGCGCGCTGCGCTTCGACAAGGAGACGACCAGGGCGGTGGCGCGGCTCGTCGAGCTGCACCTGCGCTTCCACGGCTACGGCGACGGCCAGTGGACCGACTCGGCGGTGCGTCGCTACGTCACCGACGCCGGCGAGCTGCTACCCCGGCTGCACCGGCTGACCCGCGCCGACTGCACGACCCGCAACGTCAAGAAGGCACGGCGCCTCTCCCGCGCCTACGACGACCTCGAGGTCCGCATCGAGCGGCTCACCGCCGCGGAGGAGCTGAAGGCGGTGCGTCCCGAGCTCGACGGGCACGCGATCGCCGAGGTGCTCGGCATCCGTCCCGGGCCGGTGCTCGGGCGGGCCTACGCCTTCCTCCTCGCCCTGCGGCTCGACGAGGGCCTGCTCGGCCCCGAGGTGGCCCGGGAGCGGCTGCTCGCCTGGTGGGCCGAGCAGCCGGAGTCGCGCGCGGCGGACTGACCGCGCCGCGGGCTACGTCTTCTTCCCGCCCTCGTCCTCGCGCTTGATGGCCGAGATCTCGAACTCGAGCGTGATGCGCTCGGAGACGAGGACGCCGCCGGAGTCGAGCGGCATGTTCCACTCGAGGCCGAAGTCGCGGCGGTTGACCTTGCGGGTGCCCTCGAAGCCGGCGCGCAGCACCCCGAACGCGTCCTTCTCGACGCCGGTCAGCGCGATGGGGATGGAGAGGGTCTGGGTCACGTCGCGGATGGTCAGGTCGCCCGTGACCAGGTAGGCGTCGTCCTCGACCTCCTCGACCCGGCTGCTGACGAAGGTGATGTCGGGGTGGTTCTCGACGTCGAAGAAGTCGGCGCTGCGCAGGTGCTCGTCGCGGGGCGCCGTGCGGGTGTCGACGCTCGCGGCCTTGAGGGTGATCTCGACGTGCGACTTCGCCATGTCCTCGAGGTCGGCGTGCAGGTGACCCTCGACCTCGTTGAACGAGCCGCGGACGGTCGTGATCATCGCGTGCCGCGCACTGAACCCGATGCGGGTGTGCTGCGGGTCGAGGTCCCAGTCACCGCTGAGGCTGGGTCGATCGGTCATGGTGCGCTCCCACGGCTCGGTGCGACGGACTGGTGCTCGCGCAGTGTGGCAGACGGGACGGCCGTTGTAGAAGGGTTCGGGGAGTTCTCCCCATCGCTCCGTCCCGGGACGGCGGTCTAGGCTCGGGCGGACACCCGTCGCCGTCCCAGGGGGAGCCCCGCATGCCCGTCGTCGCCCACCCCGGACCGAGCTCGCCGGTCGCGCCCGGCATCCGGCTCGAGGTCCCGCAGGAGTGGGCCACGGCGCCGGCCGGGACGGCGCTGCTGCGGGCCGGTGGGCCGGGACGGGGCGGGGACGAGGTGGACGTCGTCGTCGTCCACCGGGTCGGGGCGCCGGGCGAGACGGCGGAGGCGGTGGCCGCCGAGGCCGCCGCGTCGGCCGCGGGGGCGTCCGGTGAGGTCGAGGAGCCGTTCGTCGTCGAGATCTGCGGGCGGGAGTGGTTCGCGCACAACGTCTCCCTCGACACCGCCGACGGGCCGGTGGTCGAGGTCCACCTCGTCACCGCCCTCCCGGCCACCGAGGAGGCGAGCCCCGTCGTCCACGTCCTCGGGCGGGTCCGCGGCGACGGCCTCGACGCCGACTACGACCTGCTCCAGCAGGTCCTCGAGACCCTCTCGGTCGAGGAGGCCGGGGCATGAGCGCCGGCCGGGTGCTGCGCGGCAGCTCGATGCTCGTCCGGTCCGGCAGCGCCACCGACGTCGGCCGGGTCCGCGACCACAACGAGGACAGCGTCATCGCCGGCGCCCGGGTCTTCGCGGTCGCCGACGGCATGGGCGGGCACGCGGCCGGGGAGGTGGCCTCGCGCATCGCCGTCGACGCGCTCGCCGACCTCGAGGAGCACCCGCCCTCGCGTCCCGAGGACGTCGCCGCGCTGCTGCGCGAGGCGAACCGGCGCATCCTCGAGGCCGCGACCGAGCACCCGGAGCTGCGCGGCATGGGGACCACCGCCGCGGGTGTCACCGTCGTCGACGCCGGCGGCCGTGAGCACTGGGTCGTCTTCAACGTCGGCGACTCCCGGGTCTACCGGCTCGCCGACAACCGGATGCACCAGGTGACCCGCGACCACTCGGAGGTGCGCGAGCTGATCGACGCCGGGCTGCTGCGGGCCTCCGAGGTCGCGACGCACCCGCTGCGCAACGTCATCACCCGCTCGCTCGGCACCGACCCGGCCCCGGAGCCGGACGTCTGGGTCCTCGCGCCGACGCCCGGCGAGCGGTTCGTCGTGTGCAGCGACGGCCTGAGCAACGAGCTCGAGGACCGCGACATCATGCTCCTGGCGCGGCGGCACACCGACCCGCAGGAGGCCGCCGACGAGCTGGTGGCCGCCGCGGTGCGGGCCGGCGGGCGCGACAACGTCTCGGTCGTCGTCGTCGCGGTCGACGCCGGGGACGGCGACGACGAGGCCGACACCGCGCCCCGGGCCGGGCTGCACCGTCCCTGACGGCGGCGCCCCTCGCCGCGTCGGCGGGGCGCGGTCCTCAGCCGTCGAGCGGGACCGACTCGACGACCTCGAAGCCCCGTGTGTTCCCCCCGGAGAAGCTGCGGCGCACGACCTCGACCGAGGTGACGTCCCACGCCTCGCTGCGGAACCGCGACAGCTCACCGACGAGCGCCTCGAGGAAGGACAGCCCGGTCGTCGGGGTCACCGTGCCGACCGACAGGCGGGGGAGGAAGGCGCGGCGGTCGACGTAGAGCCCGTAGGACTGGACCGCCGTCGGCAGGGTCTTGACGAGGTCGGTCATCGCGTCGACGTCCCCGGCGACCCGTGCCCCGATGCTCGGGTCCTTCTCCGTCTCGAGAGCCCAGGCCCCCTCGAGCCAGACGTGCGGCGGCACCGCGCCCCGGGGGAGGCCGGCCCGCACCGCGCGGACGACCGAGGCGACCTCGGGCGTCGCGACGTTGCCGAGACCAGCGATCCGCAGCAGCAGCTCGGAGCGGTGGAGCCCGTTGAAGTCGTCCGGTTCGTGGGGCACGCGTGCCAGCACCTCGGCCACGGCGTCGCCGACCCCGGGCGGGGGGACCAGGGCGAGGAACAGGATCACCGAACGGGCTCCGGGGGTCGCGCGGGCACGGGCGCTGTCATTGTGGTCAGGCCCTCGGCCCGATGCCACTCGGCCACGCCGGGGAACGGGCTCCCGTTACGCTGACCACCAGACCGCACCCCTGCTCACGGCCGGAGGAGCGGGCGGCGCCCGGGGGGATGGCCCCGACCCGTCCGACGCCACCGGCGGAGCGCGACCCGAGGAGCCGAGCGTGACCCGTGTGCGCACGACCGTGCACCCCGGCTGGGTCGAGGTCACCGGGGAGGGCGTCACCGCGGTCGTCGAGGTCGCCGAGCGCCACCTGGAGGCCCTCGAGAACGCGGCCGCCCAGGGCCCGGTGCACCTCCTCGACCTGCTGTGCTCGCGCGGCCTGCTCGTGATGCCGTCGTTCGCGCTGGCGATGCCGCACGGCGACGGCACTCGGGTGCTGCTGCGCGGCACGTGCACGGTGCTCGCCGACGGGGAGCAGACGAGCGCCGAGGGCCGGGAGCCGTGGCGCGAGGTCGTGCTCGAGGGGGCCGAGGTCACGCTCGCCGCACCCGATCCCGAGCCCCGGGTCGCGCGCGGATGGCGTCGGCCGTCGCGGCTGCGCGCCGCCGCGGCCGAGCCCGCGCAGGAGCCGGTCGTCGGGTCCGACGCCGGCACCGACGGGCCCGAGCGCGAGCAGGTCGAGGTGCCGGTCGACGCGGTGGCGGAGCGGCCGGAGTCCGAGCCGGTGGCCGAGGCCGAGCAGGAGCCGGCGGTCGAGCCCGAGCCGGTGGTCGAGCCCGAGCAGGAGCCGGACGACGCGGCGGCGGCGGAGCCGACCGACGGGGGCGACGGCGTCGACGCCGCGGACGAGGACGCCGCCGCGGGCGCGGACGGCCCCGGCGACGAGCCGGAGCCGGCCCCCGCGCCGCCGGTGGCGCCGGCCGACCTCACCCTGCCCCCGCCGGAGGACGCCCCCGGGCAGTCCCCGGCCGACCGCGTGCCGCCGAGCCCCCCGCCGGAGAGCGGCCTCATCGACTCGGTGCCCTGGCGCCGTCCGGGCGGTGCCCCGGCCGGTCCGACCGCCCCGCCGCCGGTCCCGGCCGCGGCACCCGCCCCCACGGCGGTCGCCGTCCCCGCCCCGGCGGAGCACACCGTGCTCCCCGACCCGGAGCCCGAGCCGGCCCCACCACCGGAACCGGCCGCCGCCGACCACCACCCGGCACCGGCAGCCGGCTCGGAGGAGGCGGCCCCCGAGGTGACGACCGCCCGGGCCAGCCTGCCCCGCTCCGACGCGGACCTCGACCGCCCGGTCGTCCTCGCCGTGCTCTGCCCGGCCGGCCACCACTCCCCACCGCACGCGGGACGGTGCCGGCAGTGCGGCCGCGAGATCCCACCGCAGCAGCCGGCGCCCATCCCGCGCCCGACCCTCGGCGTGCTGCGCATCTCGACCGGCGGCAGCGTGCCCCTGGACCGCGGTGTCCTGCTCGGCCGGGCGCCCCGGGTCAACGAGGAGCTCCCGCCCAACCAGCGTCCGCACCTCATCCGGGTCGGCGGCGTCGACCGTGACATCAGCCGCAACCACGCCGAGGTCGTCCTCGAGGGCTGGCACGTCCTCGTCCGCGACCTCGGCTCGACCAACGGCACGACGGTCGCCCTGCCCGGCGAGGAGCCGGTCCGCCTCCGCCCGACCGAGGACCAGGGCATCGAGCCCGGCACCGTCATCACCCTCGCCGACGAGGTCTCCCTCACCTACGAGGTCGAGGGGTGAGCCCGAGCGACGCCCCGGACATCCCGGGCCTCACCTTCGTGCGCCCGCTGGGGTCGGGTGGGTACGCCGACGTCTACCTCTACGAGCAGCAGTCCCCGCGGATGAACGTCGCGGTCAAGGTGCTCAAGCGCCAGGGCCTGACGGCGGCCATCCGGCGGCAGTTCGTCGACGAGGCGAACACGATGGCCCAGCTCGCCGACCACCCGTTCATCGTCCAGGTGTTCCGGTCCGAGCAGACCGCCGACGGTGGCGCGTACCTCGTCATGAAGTACTACCCGCCGCCGAACCTCGCGCAGCGGGCCAAGGCGGAGCGGCTCTCGGTCGAGGAGGTGCTGCGCAGCGGCATCCAGCTGGCCAGCGCCGTCGAGACCGCGCACCGGGCGGGCATCATCCACCGCGACATCAAGCCGGCGAACGTCCTCGTCAGCCAGTACGGACAGCCCGGGCTCACCGACTTCGGCATCGCCGGCCGGGGCGGGCACGCCGAGGACGTCGACGAGGACGTGGGGGTCTCGGTGCCGTGGTCGGCGCCCGAGGTGCTCTACGGGCAGTCCAACGGCGACGCCCGCAGCGACGTCTACTCGCTCGCCGCGACCCTGTGGCACCTCCTCGTCGGGCGCTCGCCGTTCGAGCAGCCGGGCGGGGACAACTCGGCGTACGCCCTCATGCCCCGCATCCGCGCGACGCCGCTGCCGACGACCGGCCGCGCGGACGTCCCGGTGTCGCTCGAGCGGCTGCTCGCGCACGCGATGGCCAAGAACCCGGACGCCCGGCCGCAGACCGCCCTCGAGCTGGCCCGTGGCCTCCAGGCGGTCGAGCGCGAGCAGCGGCTGCCGAGCACCGCCCTCGTCGTGCTCGACGAGCGGGGCAACAGTGCCGTCGCGGAGCTGCCGTCGGCCCGGACCGCGGACGACCACGACCGCACGAGCGTGCGGGCGGTCTCCGTGCCCGCGGGCCCGGCGCCGACGGCGCCGTCCGGCCCGGTCGACGAGGAGGACGAGGACGAGCCCGCCACCATCAGCGGCGGCGTGGTCCTCGGGGTCCTCGCCCTGCTCGTCGCCGTCACCGTCGGGGTCGTCGTGTGGGCGGTGGGCCGCGGCGACGACACCGCGCCGCCGACGCCCGCCCAGAGCACCCGCACCTCGACCTCCGCGCCGAGCCGGGCCGTGGACTACCCGGAGCAGCCGGCCATCGACGCGCGCAGCGCTGCGGGCTCGGTGACGTTCTCCTGGAACTACGTCGGGGCCGAGAAGGGCGACTTCTTCCAGCTGCACGTCGCCGGGTCGGAGGCGGCGGTGCCGACCGCACCGGTCACTCCCGTCGGCGACGCCACGCGCTTCACGGTGAAGGCCGGCGCCGGGAAGACGGTCTGCGCCCAGGTCGCGGTCTCGCGCAAGTCGGGGATCCGCTCCCCGTTCTCGGCCATCCGATGCGAGACGGCCGGATGACCGGCCCCGAGGTGAGGGGGACGCCGTGGGCGTGACCATCCAGTACTGCGGCGAGGAGTTCGTCGCTCCCGAGGACCGGCCGCTGACCATCGGCCGGGTCGCCGACGTCGAGGTCGACGACAACCCGTACCTGCACCGGGTCTTCCTCCAGGTGCACCACGAGCACGGGCTGTGGTGGCTGACCAACGTCGGCTCGACCCTCAGCGCGACGGTCGCCGACAAGAAGGGGCTGTTCCAGGCGTGGCTCAGCCCGGGGGCGCGCATCCCGCTGGCCCTCGAGGCGTTCACGGTGTGGTTCACCGCCGGTCCGACGACGTACGACTTCGACGTCCTCGTCGACGACACCCCGTTCGTGTCGGTCGAGACGGCCGCCGAGCTCGAGCCCGAGGACTCCACCGCGCAGACGACGGTGGGTCGGGTGTCGATGACACCGGACCAGAAGCTGCTCGTCGTCGCGCTGTGCGAGAGCTTCCTGCGCACGACGTACGCCGGTGGGGGACAGATCCCTTCGTCCGCGGACGCCGCAGAACGCCTGGGCTGGACGGTGACCAAGTTCAACCGGAAGCTGGACAACGTGTGCCAGAAGCTCGCCGACGCGGGCACCCGGGGGCTGCACGGAGGGCCGGGCCGGCTCGCGAGCAACCGCAAGGCCCGGCTCGTCGAGCACGCGCTCTCGACCCGGATGGTCACCGAGACGGACCTGCGCCTGCTGCCCGAGCCCGGCGGCGCCCCGACC
>NZ_DAOLAC010000008.1:86495-114620 GCF_035325325.1 Phycicoccus sp.
GGTCGGGGCGGCACGGCGGGGTCGGTGTGGTTGTGCGGTGCCGGGGTGGTCTCGTCGTGCCGCCGTCGTTTCGTCCGGCCGGGGTGGCGTGGCGGTGCGGCGGGGCGGGATCGGGGCGGCACGGCGGGAGTGGGTGGGGAGTGCTCCCCGGCCCGATCGGGCATCCCGGCCTGCCCGCTTGGTTACTCTGGGGCGGCAGGGACGGCGGGGGATCCCGTCCACGGGGTCGACGAGCGGGTGAGGAGCAGACGTGACACGGGTCGGTGCCGCACGGGCTCGTGCGGTGAGGAACCGCGCGCGCCGGCGCACCGCCGGGGCGCTGGTCGTCGCACTCGTCGCCGGTGGGCTCGGCTACGCCGCGGTCGCGAGCGACGGGACGACCGTCCACGAGGCCGACCTCAACGACGCCGGCGTCTGGGTCAGCTCGGCGGCGCAGGGGAAGTTCGCCAAGGCCAACGTCCCGATCGGCCAGCTGGACACCGGCGTCGCGACCGACGCCGGCGCCGGCAGCGGGCTCGACGTCCTCCAGGACGGCGCGGCCGTCCTCGGCCTCTCGACCGACACCGGTGAGCTGTTCCCCCTCGACGTGCACACCTCGACCGCCGGCGACCCGGCGGCGACGGTCCCCGCGGTCAAGCCGGTCCCGGGCCGCTGGAGCCCGGCCCCGGTCGACCTGCGCGGCGGCACGCTCGCCCTCCTCGACCCGGCGAGCGGCAAGGTGTTCGCCCAGCGGGTCGACCCGCGCTCGGGCACCACGGACCTGCCGGGGGTCGCCACCGGCGCGAAGCCGGTCGCGTCGGTCGGGCGCGACGCGGCGATCGCCGTCGACCTCGGCGGCACGATCCACGCCGTCTCCGGCGCGGACGGCACGGTCACCACGGTCCGGGCCACCTCGACCGGGTTCGGCGCCCCGACGGTCACCCGCTCGGCGCTGCGCAGCCCCCGGCCCGACATCACCGCGGTCGGGTCCACCTGGGTCGCCTACGACGCCGGGACCGACCGCCTCTACACCGCCGACCATCCGGACGGCTTCGACGCCAAGCTGACCACCGACACCTCGCGGCTCGCCGCCCTCCAGGTCCCCGGCCCGGAGGCCGACACCGTCGTCGTCGAGTCGGTGACCCGGGCCGCGCAGGTGCCGCTCGACGGCGGCCTGTCGCCCGGTGGCGTCGTCGTGTCCGAGCAGGTCAACCGCGTGCCGGGCACGACCCTCGTCTCGCGGCCGGTCGTCCTCGACGGCTGCGTGCACGCGGCGTGGGCCGAGGAGACCCAGGTCTTCTACGGCGCGAACTGTGGCCGGGCGGGTGACGAGCCGACCGCCACCCTCCCCGCGGACGGCCCCGAGCCGATCCGCTCGGGCGTCGCCCTGCGCGTCAACCGCGGGCTCGTCGTCCTCAACGAGCTCGACAACGGCGGTGTCTGGGACCTCGAGGACAAGCCGACGAAGATCGACAACTGGGATGCCCTGACCCCGCCCACCCGCCAGGACGACAAGAACCAGAAGAAGGACGAGAACCTCGTCGACGAGGCGGCCGCGCAGCAGCCACCGAAGGCCGTGGACGACGCCGAGTCCGTGCGCCCGGGCCGCACGAGCAAGCTGCACGTCCTCGACAACGACACCGACGTCGCCGGGTCGGTCCTCGCCATCGACCAGCGCGACGTCAGCGCCCCGACCCTCCGGGGTGCCACCGCGACCGTCTCGTCGGACGGCCAGGCCATCGACCTCGCCGTCCCCGCCGGCAGCGAGGGCCGCTCGTTCGAGTTCTCGTACAAGGTGAACAACGGCAAGGCCACCTCGAAGCAGGCCGGCAAGGTCAGCGTCCGCGTGGTGGGCGACGACGTCAACGGCGCCCCGCGCATCCGTCCGGGCGGCGCGAAGGTCGCCCAGCAGGTCTACCCGGTCATCGCCGGCAAGCGGCTCTCGGTGCCGGTGCTCGCCGACTGGCGCGACCCGGAGAACGACGTGCTCGCCGCCCGCGCCGACGTCGAAGGTGCCGTCGTCGACGGCGGCGGCCGGGTCACCATCACCGCCCCGGTCGAGGAGGGGCGCCAGCCGATCGGCTACGTCGTCAGCGACGGTCGCGGCGGGACGACGAAGGGCTCGGTCAACGCGCAGGTCATCGGGACCAGCGGCGACACGAAGTTCGTCGCCCCGAAGACCCAGCCGGACGCCGTGCGCGGTGTCGTCGGCAAGCCGCTCCAGGTCGAGCCGCTCGGCAACGACATCGCCGGCGCCGACCCGGGCGAGCCGGACGCCACCCTCAAGCTCCGCTCTGAGGTGCGTCCGGTCGGTCCGCTCCAGGTCGACACCGACCTCGCGACGGGTACGGTCACCGTCACCGGCAGCGCTCCGGGCACCTACGAGCTGACCTACGCCGCCGTCACCGGAGCCGGCGCGGCCCCCGGCCGGATCCGGGTCGACCTCGTCGCGCCGCCCGAGGGGGCGCCCCCGGTCGCCGTCCCGGACACCTCGACCCTCCACGACCAGGCGCCCGCGATCGTCGACGTCCTCGCCAACGACTACTCGCCGCGCGGCGACGTCCTCGTCACCGCGGCGGTCGAGACCAGCGGCGACTCCGCCTGGCTGCAGCCGTCCATCTACCAGGGCCGCTGGGTCCGGCTCGAGGCCCGCGACCCCGCTCCGGTCGGCGACCAGGGCCGGCGCGGCACCGTCCGCTACACCGTGAGCGACGGCACCCAGCGCACCACCGGCGAGATCGAGGTGCTCCAGCAGGGGCCGCTCGCCGACTCCCTGCCGCTCGTCCAGGACGACGAGGCCACGGTGCGCGAGGGCGACACGGTGAGCATCCCGGTCCTCGACAACGACACGATGGCCGACGGCATCCCGCTGCGGCTCGACCCGGGGAGCGTCAAGGTCGTCAGCAAGGGCGACGCCCAGCGCGCCTTCGCCTCCGGCAACGTCATCCGCTACGTCCCGGAGGCGCAGGGGCTGCGCGCGCCCAGGTTCGTCACCATCGAGTACGCCGCCTACGCCGAGGGCAGCAAGGAACGCGCCCAGACCGCGCGGGTCCGGGTGCAGGTCAACCCCCTCCCGACGCCGCAGCAGGTGAACCAGGCGCCCGTGGCGCGCAGCTTCTCGGCCACCGTCACCGCCGGCGACCCGTTGACGATGACCATCCCGACCTTCGGGGTCGACCCGGACGGCGACAGCGTCACCGTCACCGGGGTCGTCGGCAGCGACGGCGGACCGGTCGACCTCCCCCTCGGTCGGGTCGTCGGCATCGGCCCGACGACGATCCGCTACGAGTCCTTCCCGCTCGCCGCCGGCACCGAGGTCATCACCTACCAGGTCACCGACCGGTTCGGGGCGACGAGCCGGGCCTTCGTGCGCCTCGGCGTCGTCCAGCCCGGCGACCCGCAGCCGCCGGTGGCGGTGCCGGACGAGGTGTTCGCGGCGCCGGGCAAGACGGTGACGGTCAAGCCGCTCGTCAACGACCTCATCGCGCGCGGGGACGTCGTCGACGTGCAGACCGAGGGCCTCAACTCGGCCGCGGACCTCAAGGCGTGGCGGGTGGACGAGGACCACACCGTGCAGACCAGGGTGCCGGAGGACACGACCCAGCTGCACCGCCTCGTCTACGGCATCAGCGACGGCCTCTTCGACCCCTCGCGGGCGAGCATCCTCGTCCGCGCGGTCAAGGGGTACAAGAACCCGCCGGTCGCCAACGACGACGTCGCCGCGCCGAAGCCGGGGGAGACGAGCACCGTCGTCGACGCGCTGGCCAACGACACCGACGTCGACTCCGACCCGGCCACCCTCAAGGTCGTCGACGTCCTCTCCCCGGACGCCACCATCACCCCCGAGGGCCGGGTCTCGGTCAAGGTCCTCGACCACGCCTACTCGGTGCCCTACGTCATCGAGGACGAGGACCAGCAGCGCGCCATGGCGCTCATCCACGTCCCGACCGGCGCCAACGGCCAGCCGTTCGTCGTCGCCGGCCAGGTCGTCCAGATGGACCCCGACTCCTCGAAGACGGTCTCGCTCGCCGACTACGTCCGCTCGCCGCGTGGACGGGTCGTCTCGGTGACGACCGCCGGGACGGTCTCCGCGTCGCCGGCCGAGGACCTCGCGGTCTCCGTCCCCGACAACCGCACCCTCGAGCTGACGAGCTCGAACGGGTACGTCGGCCCGGCCGCGGTGATGCTCGAGGTCACCGACCAGACGGCCGTCGACCAGAAGGACTTCGGCACCGCCTACGTCTCCATCCCGGTGCAGATCGGCCCCAAGGTGCCGCTGCTCCGCTGCCCGGACGGCGCCGTGACGATCACCGCGGGCGGCCTCGACCGGACCCTCGACATCCCGACCGTCTGCCACGCCTGGCTCCCGGTGGGGATGACCCTCGACGACGTCGAGTTCGACGTGTCCTGGGAGCAGGAGGCGGATGCCGACCTGCGCGTCGACGGCCCGGGCAACCGGCGGGTCACCCTCCACGCCGACAAGGCGGCGCAGACCTCCACCGGCCGGCTGCGCATCTCCTCGCGGGGGATGGCCCAGCCGTCCGGCATCGCCGTCCGGGTCCTCGGCGGCGACGCCCAGGCCCCGGCGCGGCTGCGGCCGATCTCGGTCAACGGGCTCACGGAGGGCGAGTCGCGCACCGTCGACGTCTCGGCCTACCTCGACTCCCCGCTGCTCGACCCGACCTGCTCGATCGTCCGGGCGACGGTGGAGTCCGGCACCGGCCTGACGACGTCCTTCTCCGGCTGCGAGCTGACCCTGACGGCCGGGGCGAAGCCCTCCCGGACCGCCTCGGTCGCGCTCGTGGTCAGCGACGGACCGCGGCGGGAGGCCCAGGGCCGGGTGTCGGTGACCCTGCTCGGCCGCCCCGGGCAACCGCGGCAGGTCGCGGCGGTCGCCGACCGTGACGCCGGCGGCCAGGCCCGGGTCGCGTGGCTGCCGCCGGCCTACGACGGCGGGTCCGTCGTCACCTCCTACGTCGTCCGCTGGACCGGCGGCACCTCGGGGGAGACCACCTGCTCGGCCTCGCCGTGCACGGTCACCGGGTTGAAGAACGGCCTCGACTACCGGTTCACGGTCGCCGCGGTCAACGGCATCGGCGAGGGGGAGCCCTCGGCGCCGAGCGCCCCGGTGCGCCCGGACCGGCTGCCCGAGCAGGTCACCGGCGTCCGGATGGTCTCGCGCGGCGACGGCACCCTGACCATCGCCTGGGACGAGCCGGTCAACGAGGGGTCGGCGCTGCGCAAGTACGTCGTCCGGCTCATCTCCTCCACCGGTCAGACCAAGACCCAGGACGTCGCCGCGAGCACCCGGCAGGCGACCGTGGCCGGCTTGGACAACATGGCCGAGCAGGACGTGCAGGTGCAGGCGTGGAACGAGCTCGGCGCCGGTCCGTTCGGACCCGCGGTGACGATGCAGTCGGCCGGCACGCCGCCGGCGCTGCCGGCGCCGGGCATCCAGGCGAGCGGTCCCGGCCCGGCCCAGGACTCGGCGACGCTGACCATCACGTGGGAGCAGGGCTCGCCGAACGGTCCGCCGACGACGCAGTACACGCTCTACCAGCGGGTCGGTGGCGGCGGCTGGACGGTCGCGAAAACGGCGCCGCCCGACCAGCGCTCGGCCACCGTCGTCGTGCCCTACGACGGGCGCACCTACGAGTACACGGTGACGTTGACCAACGGCGCCGGGCTCGAGGGCCCGAAGTCCAACGCCTCCTCGTTCGCGTCCAACGGCGTGCCGAGCAACCCGTCGGTCAAGGCCACGACGCCGGCCGCGGACCGCAAGATCACCCTCACCGTGACCGTCGGCCAGCCCCGGTCCGCCGGCTTCGCGGCGATCCGGTGGTCCGGGGGCGGAAAGTCCGGCACCCACACCTGTGGCTGCGCGCCCGGCTCGCAGGTCTCCTTCGCCGTCGGACCGTTCGACACCTCCCCGACGAGCAACCGCACGATCACGGTCCGGACCGAGAACACGGCCGGCGCGCAGTCGAACCCGGCGTCGGACTCGGCGACCCCGTACGGCGACACCCTGACGCCCACCGGCTTCAACGGCCAGCGCAGCGGTGCGACCGGGGCACGGTGGGACTGGAACCTCCCCGAGAACGGGCGCCCCATCGACCAGGTCCAGCTGGACGGCGCGGTCAACGGCACCTACGGCGGCAACAAGACCTCGCAGACGATCGACCGCGGTCCCGGCACCTACCAGCTCCGCGTGCGCGCCCACTCGGCCGCGGGCTGGTCCTCGTGGACCGGGTTCCAGTCGGTCACCGTCCCGGCGCCGACGCCGAGCGTCGTCAACGTCCACAAGGGACCGAACGCCGTCGACCCGAACGGCATCGGCTCGTGCCGCGTGTCGCCCGGCTGCCCCAAGGTGCTGTTCGACATCAAGGACTTCCCGGGGTCCACGACCTGGTCGGTCACGGTCTTCACCCGGGGCGGTGCCGGCTCGGTCAACTCCGGTTCCCCGCTCAACGTCAACGGCGGTGGCAACGGCTACTCGTGGTCCGGCTACGTCATCGTCGCCAACGGCAACGGTCCGGTGTCGGTGCGGCTCTGCCGTGGAGGCACCTGTCACACCTCGAACCAGGTCTCGTGGTGACCTCCGCCGACCCCCACCTCCCGTCCCGCGAAAGGACTCCCTCCGCATGACCGTCTCGACCGACCAGGCCGCCTGGTTCTCCCAGACCTTCGGCGCCATGGTCGCCAACGTCGACAAGGCGGTGCTCGGCAAGGAGCACGTCATCCGCCTCGCCCTGACGTGCATGCTCTCCGAGGGCCACCTCCTGCTCGAGGACTACCCGGGGACCGGCAAGACCCAGCTGGCCCGGGCGATGGCCGGCACGGTCAAGGGCACGAACTCGCGCATCCAGTTCACCCCCGACCTGCTCCCGAGCGACGTCACCGGCGTGACCATCTACGACCCGAACTCCAAGGTGTTCGAGTTCCACGAGGGCCCGATCTTCGCGACGATCGTCCTCGCCGACGAGATCAACCGCGCCTCGCCGAAGACCCAGTCGGCGCTGCTCGAGGTGATGGAGGAGGGGCACGTCACCGTCGACCGGACCCGGCACTCGGTCGGCGAGCCGTTCATGGTCATCGCGACCCAGAACCCCATCGAGCAGGCGGGTACCTACCGGCTGCCCGAGGCCCAGCTCGACCGCTTCCTCATGAAGACCACCCTCGGCTACCCCGACCACGACGCGACGGTGCGGGTGCTGCGCGACGCCGCGACCCGTGACCGCACGAAGGCGCTCGAGCCGGTCGTCACGGCCCAGGTGGTCAACGACATGGCCGAGCTCGCCGACGAGGTGCACGTCGACGACGCGATCCTCGACTACGTCTCCCGGATCGCCGAGGAGACCAGGCGGCACGTGAACATCCGGCTCGGGCTCTCGGTCCGCGGCTGCCTCGCGTTCGTCCGCTGCGCGAAGACGTGGGCGATCAGCCAGGGCCGTGACCACGTCGTGCCCGACGACGTCAAGCTGCTCGCCCAGCCCGTGCTCAACCACCGGCTCCTCGTCACCGCCGAGGCGCAGTTCGCCGGCGTCACGGTCGGGCAGGTCATCGACCAGATCCTCGCCGAGGTCGCTCCGCCCACGGAGCGCGTCCCCGCATGAGCCGCACCGCATGAGCGACCCCACCGGGCTGCCCGAGGACACCGAGTCGACGGTCCGTCGCTCGGACCTCACCCCTGCGCCCGCGCGCCGCACGGGGGACGCCGCTGCCCGCCCGGTGGACGGCGACGGTGCCACGACCTCGCGGGCCGCCCTGCGCGAGAACGAGTCCGGTGGCGCCCGCCCCCGTGGCCGAGGTGCCGGCCGGGCGACGGGCCGCGGCTCGGACCGACCCGCACGACGCCGGAAGGGGCCGCGCCTCGCCCTCCCGCGGCTGCGCACGACCGGCCCGGGCCGCACCGACGCCCCCGAGGGCCGCGCCGCCCGCCCGTCGTCCCGCACCCGGTCGCGGGCCGACGGCAGCACCCGCACGATCACCCTGCCCCGGGTCCAGGTCCCGAGCGCCCTCACCGACACGGGAGCGCGCATCCTCGTCCTCACCGGCGAGCGCATCCGCCCGCTCGCCGAGCAGACCCGTCGGGTCTGGCACCCCGTCGTCGAGGTGGTGCGCTGGGTCTCCCCGCTCGGGTGGACCGTCCTCGGCGTCGGGCTCCTCTCCTGGTGGCTCACCGCGCGCTACACCTGGCCCGAGCTCGCGATGGTCGCCGCCGCGTGCCTGGTCCTCGTGCTCGCCTGCCTCCTCCTCGCGCTCGACCGCGCCAAGGTGCGCATCCGGGCCGACGTCGAGCCCGCGCGGGTCACCGTCGGCGACCCCGCGACCGGCCGGATCGCGGTGACCAACACCTCGAAGCGGGGGATGCTCCCGCTCCTCGTCGAGCTGCCGGTCGGCCGCACCGCCGCCCGCTTCACCCTGCCGGCGCTCGCCTCGCAGCGCACGCACGAGGAGCTGTTCGTCGTCCCCACGCACCAGCGCGGGGTCGTCCCGGTCGGCCCGGCGACGACGGTGCACGGCGACCCGCTCGGGCTGGTGCGGCGCACCGTGCAGTGGACCGAGCGCACCGAGCTCTACGTGCACCCGCGGACCATCTCGCTCGACAGCCTCGGGGCCGGCCTGCTGCGCGACCTCGAGGGCGAGGTCACCCCCGACCTGTCGATGTCCGACCTGGCCTTCCACGCGCTGCGCGAGTACCAGGCCGGCGACGACCGCCGGTACGTCCACTGGCGCTCGTCGGCCAAGCACGGCCGGCTGCTCGTCCGCCAGTTCCTCGACACCCGGCGCTCGCACCTCGCGCTCGTCGTCGACACGACTCCGGACGTGTACACGAACGGCGAAGACGACGTCGAGCTCGGCATCTCGTGCGCCGCCTCGCTCGCCGTGCGCTCGATCCTCGACGAGCAGGACACCACGGTGGTCTGCCACGGCCAGACCGCGTCCCGCACCACCGCGCCGCTCACCCTCGACGCGCTGAGCCGGGCCGAGGTCGGCCCGCTCGACCTCTACGGCTCGGTCGGCGAGGCGGCCGCGCTCGCCCCGGACGCGAGCATCGCAGTGCTCGTCACCGGCGTCGAGCGCGCCTTCATCCAGGTGCAGCGCACCCTCGACCAGTTCGAGCCCGAGGTCGTCAAGGTCGCGCTCGTCGTCGACCCCGACGTGCCGGTCGGGATCCGGCGGCTCGGGTCCATCGTCATCCTCCACGTGCGCGAGCTGACCGACCTGCGCCGTGTCCTCTTCTCCGGAGCGCTGGCGTGAGCGGCCTCTCCACCGCCCCCGACGGAGCGGCGCCCCCGAGCCTCGCCACCGCACTGCGTGGCGGGGCCGAGCGTCGGCGGCGCACGCGCGACGCCGACGCACCGCCGGTGTGGCGCACCGCCCTCCCCGACCGCGACGCGCTCGTCGACCTCGCGTTCGCGGCCGCGCTGGCGAGCATCGCGCTCGTCGGGCTGCGCACCGGCTTCCTCGGCGTCGAGTGGGTGGTGGCAGCGTGGTCCGGCCTCGTCATCGGTCTCGTCGTCGGCCACCTCGCCGGGGCCTTCCGCTGGATGGCCCTCACGACGCTCCTCGTCCTCGTCGGCGTGTACTTCCTCCTCGGTGGCCCGCTCGCGGTGCGCGACAACCTGGTCGGCGGGATCCTGCCCACCGGGCAGACGTTCGTCGACCTCGCCGAGTGGGCGGTGACCGGCTGGAAGCGGTGGCTGACCCTCCTGCCGCCGGTCGACGCGCGCGGGCCCGTCGTCGCGCTGCCGTGGCTGGCCGGTCTGTTGGGCGGCGCCCTCACCCTCGGCGTGGCCCGGCGCTGGGCGAGCGTGCCCCTCACCGCGCTGGCACCGGTCCTCCTGCTCGCCGGGTCGATCGCCCTCGGGACCCGCCAGTCGGCGGCGCTGCTCCTCCAGGGGGTCGGCTTCGCCGCCGTCCTCGTCGCGTGGCTCGTCGTGCGCGCCCACCGCAGCCGGCCGCCGGTGCAGAACGGCGCCGGCCGCGGCGTGCGCCTCGCGACCGGCGCCGTGCTGGTCCTCCTCGCCCTCGCCGCCGGGGCCTTCGCCTCCCCGGCCCTGCCCGGAGTCTCCGTGGCCGGCACCCGTGACGTCGTGCGCAACCGGCTCGTCCCGCCGTTCGACGTCTCGCAGTTCGCGAGCCCGCTGCCCGGCTTCCGTCGCTACACCGAGCCCAACGACGCCAAGCTCTACGACGAGGTCGTCCTGCGCGTCACCGGCCTGCCCTCCGGTGTGCCCGTCCGCTTCGCCACCCTCGACCGCTACGACGGGCTCGTGTGGGGCGCCGCCGACCGCACCGACGAGGGCGTCCCCTTCCAGCAGGTCGGCTCCCGCATCGCCCCCACCACCACCGAGGGGCGTTCGGTCGACGTGCGCGTCTCCGTGCCGGACGGCGGCTACCGCGGCGTCTGGCTGCCGACCGTCGGCGACCCCACGCGGATCGAGTTCTCCGGTCCGCGGGCCACCGACCTCGCGGACGCGCTCTGGCTCAACACCGACACCGAGACGGCGGTCGTGCCGGCCGGCCTGCTCGGCGGCGAGACCTACTCGATGACGGCGCTCGTGCCCGACCCGCCGGCCACGACCCTCCCGGAGGACCTCGACGTCGCGACCGGCGCCTCGGGCGAGGTGGACGCCGACTTCCTCGACTCGCGCATCGACGCGTGGACCAGCCGGGCGGACGGCGGTGCGTGGTCGAAGCTGCGGGCCTTCGCGACCGCGATGCGCACCGAGGGCACGTACACCGACGGCGGGACCCCGAACAGCTACGAGAAGGTCTACCTGCCCGGGCACGCCGTCTCGCGGCTGACCCGGTTCGTCGGCTCGAGCAAGCTCGCCGGCAACGACGAGCAGTACGCGGCGACCCTCGCCCTCGTCGGGCAGCGGCTGGGCATCCCGTCGCGCGTCGTCATGGGCGCCACCCCGGAGGCCGGCGGTGACGTGCGCGGCAAGGACGTGCACGCGTGGGTCGAGGTGCGGCTCGGCGACGGCTCGTGGTTCCCGCTCGCGTCCTCGACCTTCGTGCCGAGCCGCGACAAGACCCCGAGCGAGCAGCAGCTGAAGACCGAGGAGCAGAAGGTCGGGGCACAGGTGCCGCCGCCGGCCGGGGTCAGCCCGCCGTCCGTGCTGCAGGGCCCGGACCAGGCGCAGAACGCGACCGACGTCACCAAGCGCAAGAAGAATCCCTTCGACGTCACCGCGTGGCCGCTCTGGCTCCAGGTGCTCGCCGGGTTCGCCCTCCTCGTCCTGCTCCTTCTCGGCTACGTGGCCGTGCTGCGCTGGCTCAAGCGCCGTCGCCGCCGCCGGCACGCCACGACCGGGCCGGTGCCCGCGCGGGCGGCCTGGGTCTGGCGCGACCTCGTCGCTGAGTCCCGCTCGCTCGGGGTCGCCGTGCCGCGCGGCGTGACCCGCCGCGAGCAGGCGCACGCGGTCGACGCCGCGGTGGCGCTCGCCGGGGCGCAGGAGAGCACCGGGGCGGAGGGCGAGGCGCGGTACGTCGCACCGCCCGAGGACGTCGTCCCCGCGTCCGCGGTGGCCGCCTCGGTGGACGCCGTGGTCTTCGGACCCGGCGACGGCGACCCGGACGCGACGACCGCGCTGCACGCCCAGGCGGAAGCGGCGCGCACGAGCATCCGCGGTGGCCTGACCCGCTGGGCGCGGTTGCGCTCGGACGCCGACCCGCGCCCGCTGTGGGTGCGGCGCGAGCGGACCGCGCCGGGTGCCGGGTGGTGGCGCCGGCTCCGGGTGCCGAGCCTGCCCCGGCTCGGCCGCGCCACCTCCTGACGCCTCCCGACCACGCGGCGGGTGCGGCGGCGCGCTGTGTCGCGCCCGCTACACCCCAGTAACCCCCCGGGTCACGGCACGTACCGCCGCGTAGCCCCCGATGCGGGGGGGGTCAGCGCTCCTCGTCGCCGGTGATGAAGGCCTCGAGGCGGGCGCGGCCCACGTCGTCCGGGCGCTGCTCCGGCGGGGACTTCATGAGGTAGCTCGACGCCGAGAGCAGGGCACCGCCGATGCCGCGGTCCTTGGCGATCTTCGCCGCGCGGATGGCGTCGATGATGATGCCGGCCGAGTTCGGGGAGTCCCAGACCTCGAGCTTGTACTCGAGGTTGAGCGGCACGTCGCCGAACGCGCGACCCTCGAGGCGGACGTAGGCCCACTTGCGGTCGTCGAGCCACGCGACGTAGTCGGACGGCCCGATGTGCACGTTGCGGTCCTCGGTCTTGCCGGCGAGCGAGCCGGTGAGGTTCGAGGTGACGGCCTGGGTCTTGCTGATCTTCTTGGACTCCAGGCGCTCGCGCTCGAGCATGTTCTTGAAGTCCATGTTGCCGCCGACGTTGAGCTGGTAGGTGCGGTCCAGCTGGACGCCGCGGTCCTCGAAGAGCTTGGCCATGACGCGGTGGGTGATCGTCGCGCCGACCTGGGACTTGATGTCGTCGCCGATGACGGGCACGCCGGCGGCCTCGAACTTCGCGGCCCACTCGGGGTCGGAGGCGATGAACACCGGGAGGGCGTTGACGAACGCGACCCCGGCGTCGATGGCGCACTGGGCGTAGAACTTGTCCGCCTGCTCCGACCCGACCGGGAGGTAGGAGACGAGGACGTCGACCTCGGCGTCGCGCAGGGCCTGGACGACGTCGACCGGCTCGGCGCCCGACTCGTCGATGGTCTGGCGGTAGTACTTGCCGAGCCCGTCGAGGGTGTGACCGCGCTGCACGGTGACCCCGGTGGTGGGGACGTCGGCGATCTTGATCGTGTTGTTCTCGGACGAGTTGATCGCCTCGGCGAGGTCCTTGCCGACCTTCTTGTCGTCGACGTCGAACGCTGCGACGAACTCGACGTCGCGCACGTGGTACTCACCGAAGCGGACGTGCATGAGGCCGGGGACGGTGGACGCCGGGTCGGCGTCCCGGTAGTAGTGGACGCCCTGCACGAGGGAGGACGCGCAGTTGCCGACGCCGACGACGGCGACGCGGATGGAACCCATGGGCTTGCTCCTGGACGGGTGGGGTGGACGGGGACGGTGACGACGGCGGCGGGTGCCGCCGCGCCTACGGCTGGGGGCCGGGGTCGGTGGGGTGGCGCCGCTCGGCGTCGATGAGCTCGGTGAGCCAGCGGACCTCGCGCTCGGTCGTCTCCTCACCGTGCCGCTGGAGGGCGGCGGTGTAGGAGTCGAGGCGCTCGCGGTGGCGGACCGAGCGCTCGTGGAGGCGCTCGAGGTCACCCTCGAGGCGGGAGCGCCGGCCCTCGAGGATGCGCAGCCGCACCTCGCTCTCGGTGCGGGCGAAGAAGGCGAACCGGACGTCGAAACCGTCGTCCTCGTACGCGGAGGAGTCGGTGCGGGCGACGAGGTCGGCGAAGTGCTCCTTGCCGGCGGCGGTCAGCTCGTAGACCACGCGCGGCCGCTTGGCCGAGCGGGCGGCATCCGCCGTCTCGGCGATGAGCCCGCGGCCGAGCAGTGACTTCAGCGCCGGGTAGAGCGTGCCGTAGGACAGCGCGCGGAACGGGCCGAGCGCCTCGTTGAGCCGGCGGCGCAGGTCGTAGCCGTGGGTCGGGCCCTCGTGGAGGAGGCCGAGGACGGCGAACTCGAGGAGCTGGGCGCGGCGGGTGACCACGGGGGCTCCTCTCGTCGGCGTCGGGGGACCGAGGTGACAAACTCGGTCCTTGTCACCTTGACGCTAACACAGGGATATATCGACCCGATACATCAGTCGGGCGGCGGGGACCGGCGCGCAGCGGATGTGAGGATTCCCAGCCGGGGTCGTCATACTGGCCGGTGGGCGCGGCTTCAGGCCGCGTCGTTCCCTGACCTCCATCCCCGGAAGCCCATGACTCAGCGCAGACCCCGCACCCGTGCCGAGGCCAAGCAGGCCCAGGCGTCCCGAGCCGCCGCTCCCGGCAGCCGTCCGCCCGGCCGTGGCGGGAAGGCCGGCGCGAAGGGCGCCGCGCCCCGCTCGCGCCGCCGTGTCTGGCTCCGTCGCATCGCGTGGACCGGGCTCGGCGCCTTCGTCCTCGGGCTGGCCGGCTTCTTCGTGGCCTACGCGCTGACCGACGTGCCGCAGCCGAACGAGATGGTCACGGCACAGGCGAGCATCGTCTACTACTCCGACGGCAGGTCCGAGATGGCCCGGCTCTCCGACGAGGGCGGCAACCGCACCTCGGTCAAGCTGTCGGAGATCTCGCCGAACATGCAGCACGCCATTCTCGCCGCCGAGGACCGCGACTTCTACCAGAACAGCGGGATCAGCCCGAGCGGCATCGCCCGGGCCGTGTGGGTGGCCATCAAGGGTGGGCAGGCGACGCAGGGCGGGTCGACGATCACCCAGCAGTACGTCAAGAACTACTTCCTCACCCAGGACCGGACGCTGACGCGCAAGGCCAAGGAGATCCTCATCTCCCTGAAGATCGACAAGCAGCAGTCCAAGGACCAGATCCTCGAGAACTACCTCAACACGATCTACTACGGCCGCGGCGCCTACGGCATCGAGACCGCCTCGCGCTCGTACTTCGGGGTCTCGGCGAAGGAGCTCACACCGGCACAGGCCGCGTTGCTCGCGGCGGTCATCCGCGGCCCCTCGCTCTACGACCCGACCCTCGGCGACCAGCAGAAGGCAAACGCCGAGTCACGGTCGAACTACATCCTCGACGCGATGGTCGCCAAGAAGTGGCTCTCGCCCGCGGACCGGCAGAAGGCCACCTTCCCCAAGGTGCAGCCCTACTCGCCGAAGCGCCAGAGCGGGCCGGCCGGGTACATCGTCGACCTCATCAAGAAGGAGCTGGTCAGCAAGTACAAGCTGAGCGAGAGCGACGTCCAGCGCGGTGGCCTGAAGATCGTCTCGACGATCGACCTCGCCAAGCAGGTCGCCGCCATCAAGGCGGTCCGAGCCGAGCGTCCCGACCGGGCCGACATCCACCTGGGCCTGGTGTCCATCAAGCCCGGTGACGGTGCCGTCGTGGCCCTGTACGGGGGCGACGACTTCGCCAAGCGCCCGCTCAACGACGCCGTCCAGTCGACGATGCAGGCCGGCTCGACGTTCAAGATCTTCTCGCTCATCGGCGCCCTGCAGGCCAAGAAGGCGAGCACGCAGTCGCGGTTCGACGGGCACAGCCCGCAGTACTTCAAGGAGTTCGCCGACCCCGGAGCCAGCGACAGCAACCAGCGCCGGGGCCGCGTGACGAACTTCGGCAACGAGCAGTTCGGCCGGATCGACCTGCTGACCGCCACCGGGCACTCGGTGAACACCGTGTACGCGCAGCTCAACATCCTCTCGGGTGCCCAGAACACGATGAAGGCCGCGCAGGACGCCGGGGTGCGCTCCAAGCTCACCCCGAACGTCGCCAACGTCCTCGGGACCGACTCGGTGACGGTGATGGACATGGCCAACGCCTACGCGACGATCGCCGCCCAAGGGGTGCGTGCCGAGCCGTACCTCGTCAAGCAGGTGGCCTTCCCCAACAGCGACGTCAAGCCCATCACGGTCGAGCCGAAGACCAAGCCGATCTTCGACAAGGACCTCATGTCCGACGTCATCGACGCGATGCAGGAGCCGGTCAACGGCGGGACCGCGTCGTACGTCGGCCAGAACCTGGGACGGCCGGCCGCGGGCAAGACCGGGACGTCGGAGAACTTCAAGTCCGCGTGGTTCGACGGCTACGTTCCCCAGCTCGGCACCGCCGTCGGGATGTACCGCGAGGACAAGGACGGCGGGCAGCTGGCGATGGAGAACCTCCCGAACATCGGGGACATCACCGGTGGCTCCTTCCCGGCCCGGGTCTGGACGGCGTACATGAAGGTCGCGCTCGAGGGAACGGACGTCATCCCCTTCCCGAAGCCGGCGCACATCAACAAGGACGTCCTCCCGCCGCCCCCGTCGACCACGGCGCCCCCGAGCACCACGGCGCCGCCGACGACCACGGCGCCGCCGAGCACCACCGCGCCGCCCAGCCCGAGTGCGCCGCCGACGCCGTCCTCGTCGCCGTCGCCCTCGATCACCCTGCCGAGCCCTCCGGGCGGGTCGCCGACACCGTCCGGCGGCGCGTCGCCCGGCGGCTGACGCCCGACCCGTGCGCACCCACCCGCTCGGCCCCTCGTCACCCGGGTCGCTCGAGGCCGCGGTCGGGGGGCCGCGGGGTGCCCGGGCCCGGGTGCCCTCCGGCCCGGCGCGACTGGCCCCCGTCGTCCTCCTCCTCGCCCTCCCGCTGACCGTCGCGGCCCTGCGCCAGGCGTCGTGCGCCGCGACCGGGTGGGAGGGCCGGGCGCCGGTGTGGCGGATGTGCGGGTCGCCGCTGCTCGCCTCGGTCGTCGAGGACCGGGCCGGGCGCGGGGTCGGTGCCTGGCTGACCGGCGGCACCACCCTCGAGGTGCCGCTCGTCCGGGGCCTCGTCACCGGCCTCCTCGGCTCGCTCGCCCCCGGGACCGGGCTGTCGCAGCAGCGTTGGGTCCTCGTCCTGTGGATGCTCCTCGCGGCGGCCCTGCTCGCCCTCGTCGTCGTCGCCGTCGGCTCGGTGCGCGGCCACCCGCTGGCCGACCCGGTGGCGGTGGCCCTCTCCCCGGTCCTCGCCGTCGGGGTCCTGCTCTCGGTCGACCTCGTCCCGCTGACCCTCGCCGTCGCGGCGGTGTGGGCCTGGAGCCGCGGCCGGGTCACGCTCGCCGGTGTGCTGGGGGCGTTCGCTCTGCTCGGGGGTCCGCTCGCCCTGCCGGTGCTCCTCGCCGCCGTCCTCGTGCCCCCACCCGGGGTCCCGGGAGCCGTGCGCCGGCTCGTGGCGGCGCTCGGGGTCACCCTCCTCCTCGTCGTGGGACCCGTCGCCGCGGTCGACCTCGGGCTGCTCGTCCGGCCGGTCCGCGCCTGGTGGGACGCCGGTGCGGGGTCCGGCTCACCGTGGTCGGTCCCCGGCCTCGCCGGCCACCCGCTCCCGGGATGGTCGGTCGCCGTGCTCGCCCTCGCCGGTCTCGCCGTGGCGGCCGCCCTCGCCGTCGTCGTGTCGCGCCGCCGGCCCCGACCACCGCTGGCCGACGTCGCGCTCGTCGGCCTCGTCGTCGCCCTCGTGACCGCACCGGCCCTGCCCCCGGGGTCGGCCCTCTGGCTCGTCCCCTTCGTCGCGCTCGCCGGCGTTCCGTGGCGCGACCACCTGCTGTGGGCCGGCGCCGAGGTGGTCCACCTCGTCGCGTTCTTCGCCTGGACGGCGGCTGCCACCGACCCCGGCCACGGCCTGCCCGCCGGCTGGTACGCCCTGGCCCTCGGCCTGCGCCTCGTCGCCGTCGGCCGGCTCGGCTGGGTCGTGTGGTCGCGGGCGACGTGGGGGGTGCTCGTGCGGCGACCCCCCGCGGATTGGGACGAACCCGCCGCGCCCGGTACGCTGGGGCGGTTGCCCGCCGGGCGCCCTGTGGACGACCCGCGGGGGGCTGTGGGCGACACCGCATACCCTCCTGTCACGGAGAGACCGTGACCGCCTAGACCGAAGGAGGCGGGTTAGCGCATGCGTCAGTACGAACTCATGGTCATCCTCGACCCGGAGCTCGACGACCGGACCGTCCAGCCCTCGCTGGAGAAGTTCCTCAAGGTCGTGACCACCGACGGCGGGACCGTCGACACCATCGACGTCTGGGGCCGCCGTCGCCTCGCGTACGAGATCAAGAAGAAGGCCGAGGGCATCTACGCCGTCGTCAACTTCACCTCCGAGCCGGCCACGGCCAAGGAGCTCGACCGCCAGCTCGGCCTCAACGAGTCGGTCATGCGGACCAAGCTCCTGCGCCCCGGCGCCTGAGTCTCCGTCCCCAGCCCAACGCACCGACCCCCGAAGGGACGCACGTCATGGCAGGCGACACCACCATCACCATCATCGGCAACCTCACCGCCGACCCCGAGCTCCGCTTCACCCCCTCGGGTGCCGCGGTCGCCAACTTCACCGTCGCGTCGACCCCCCGCCAGTTCGACCGCCAGTCGAACGAGTGGAAGGACGGCGAGACCCTCTTCATGCGCTGCTCGATCTGGCGTGACGCGGCCGAGAACGTCGCCGAGTCGCTCCACCGGGGCACGCGCGTCATCGTCTCCGGCCGGCTGAAGTCGCGCTCGTACGAGACCAAGGAGGGCGAGAAGCGCACCGTCGTCGAGCTCGAGGTCGACGAGGTCGGCCCGTCGCTGCGGTACGCCTCCGCGAAGGTCACCAAGGCCGAGCGCGGCGGTGGCGGCGGCGGCTTCGGTGGCGGCGGTGGCGGCTTCCAGCAGAACGACCCGTGGGCCACCGGCGGCGCCGCCCCCCAGCAGGGTGGCGGCGGCCAGCAGGGCGGCAGCTGGGGCGGTGGCCAGCCGGCCCCGCAGCAGCCGCAGCAGGGTGGCCAGCAGGGCGGTGGCTGGGGCCAGGCGCCGAGCTACGACGAGCCCCCCTTCTGACCGACGGCCGGGCACCCGCCCGCTGACGGTCCACACCACACCGACAGACACCATCCCCGGGAGACCGGGGCTCATCCGCCGGCCGAGGCCGGCAGAAGGAGAGCACCACGATGGCCAAGCCCGCCATTCGCAAGCCGAAGAAGAAGGCCAACCCGCTCAAGGCGGCGAAGGTCGAGAACATCGACTACAAGGACGTCGCGCTGCTGCGCAAGTTCATCTCCGACCGCGGCAAGATCCGCGCCCGTCGGGTGACCGGCGTCTCCGTCCAGGAGCAGCGCCTCATCGCCAACGCGGTGAAGAACGCGCGCGAGATGGCGCTCCTGCCGTACTCGTCCTCGTCCCGCTGAGCCTAGGAGCCGACAGATGAAGGTCATCCTCACCCACGAGGTCACCGGCCTCGGTACCGCCGGTGACGTCGTCGACGTCAAGGACGGCTACGCCCGCAACTTCCTCTTCAAGCGCGGCCTCGCGACCGCGTGGACCAAGGGCGGCCAGAAGCAGGTCGACGCCATCGCCAAGGGTCGCGAGACCCGCGAGGTGAAGTCCCTCGAGGAGGCGAGGTCGCTCAAGGGCAACCTCGAGGCGAACGCCGTCACCGTCACCGCCCACGCCGGCACCGGCGGCCGCCTCTTCGGCGCGGTCTCCACCGCCGACATCGCCGCTGCGGTCAAGGCCGCCGGCGGCCCCGAGCTCGACCGTCGCCGCATCGAGGTTCCGACCCCGATCAAGACGACCGGCTCGCACACGGCGCTGGTCCGCCTCCACCCGGAGGTCCAGGCGACCGTCGAGCTCGACGTCGTCGCCGGCTGACGCCGACACCTCGCCACCGAGGGCCCCGGACCGTTCGCGGTCCGGGGCCCTCGTGCGTCCGGCGGCTGCGCGCGCGGGGCGCCGGAGGGGGCGCGGAAGGGCGCCTCGGGGACCCTCGACGTGCGCCGGCACCATGCGCTCGGGATTGGCCAAGAGAACGCTGAGACCGATAACCTCGACCGCTGACCGAGTTCCCAGACCGCCGCCCCCGGAGGAGCAAGACCGTGTCCGCACCCCCCCCCCCCCCCCCCGCCGCCGACCCGGCGATGCCGCCCGAGCCGCCACGCAGCGAGAAGCGGGTCACCGCTCCGCGCGTCTTCTGGCCGGCCCTCGGCATCATCGCGAGCTTCGTCGTCCTCGCCCTGGCCCTGCCCGACCAGATGGGCGAGCTGTTCACGACGCTCAACGACACCGTCGTCGGCGACCTCGGCTGGTACTACATCCTCATCGTCAGCGGCTTCGTCCTGTTCTCGATCTGGATCGCCCTCTCCCCGATGGGCCGGGTCGTCCTCGGCAAGGACGACGAGAAGCCCGAGTTCTCCCTCACCGCCTGGTTCGCGATGCTCTTCGCGGCCGGCATGGGCATCGGCCTCGTCTTCTGGGGCGTCGCCGAGCCGCTGAGCCACTTCACCAACCCGCCGCCCGGGACGGGTGAGACCTCCGCCGAGCGGGCCCGGGCCGCCACCGACGCCACGTACCTCCACTGGGGCCTGCACGCCTGGGGCATCTACGTCGTCGTCGGACTCGCGATGGCCTACGCGATCCACCGCAAGGGCCGCCCGGTCTCCATCCGCTGGGCGCTCGAACCCCTCCTGGGCCACCGCGTCAAGGGGGCCCTCGGCGACGCCATCGACGTCATCGCCGTCGTCGGCACGCTCTTCGGCGTCGCCACCTCGCTCGGCTTCGGCGTCAAGCAGGTCGGCGCCGGCCTGGCCTACCTCGGCGTCGTCGGCGAGGCGACCACCGGCCTGCTCGTCGTCCTCGTCATCGCCATCACCGCGATGGCCACGACCTCGGTCGTCACCGGCCTCGACAAGGGCATCAAGTACCTGTCGAACCTCAACATGGGGCTGGCCGGCGGGCTGATGCTGCTCGTCCTCGTGCTCGGCCCGACCGTCTTCCTCCTCGGCGACTTCGTCTCGTCGGTCGGCAGCTACGTGACGAACTTCTTCACGCTCTCCTTCCGCACGCTCTCCTTCCAGGGCGACGAGGGGACGTCGTGGCTCTCCGGCTGGACGACGTTCTACTGGGGCTGGTGGATGAGCTGGGCGCCGTTCGTCGGTGTCTTCATCGCCCGCATCTCCAAGGGCCGCACGGTGCGCGAGTTCGTCACCGGGGTGCTCCTCGTGCCGACGATCGTCACCTTCGCCTGGTTCGCCGTGTTCGGCGGCTCGGGCATCCACCGCGAGATCTTCGGCCGAGGCGGCCTCGTCGGCACCGACGGCGTCAACACCGACAGCGCGCTCTTCCAGCTGCTCGGCGGGCTCCCGTGGTCCTCACTGCTCAGCATCCTCGCGATCGTCCTCGTCGTGGTCTTCTTCGTCACGAGCTCGGACTCCGGCTCGTTCGTCGTGGACATGCTGGCCAGCGGTGGCGACCCCGAGCCGCCGACCTGGAGCCGCGTGCTGTGGGCCTCGCTCGAGGGCCTCGTCGCCATCGCCCTGCTGCTCACGGGGGGCGGCGGACTCACCGCGCTGCAGACGGCGGCCATCCTGCTCGCCCTGCCGTTCAGCCTCGTGATGATCGGGATGGTCGGGGCGATCACCAAGGCCCTCCTGCAGGAGCACGGACGGATGGAGCGGGCCGAGCGCCGGCTGCTCGCCGACGAGATCGCCGGGCACATCGCCCGCACCCCGGACCTGCGCGAGCAGGTGCACGGCCGGGGCGCCCGCGAGGCCGTGCCGGCGGCGACCGCGGACCCGGCGGAGACCCGGTCGGTGCCGGTCGTCGAGTAGACCCGCGCGCTCCCGCGTGGCCCCGCCGACGATGTCGGTGGGGCCACGTACGTTGTGGCGCATGGCTGGGACGGCGGCGCGACGCGCGAAGGGGGCGGCGGCGTTCCGCTGTGCCGAGTGCGGCTGGCAGACCGCCAAGTGGGTCGGCCGCTGCGGCGAGTGCCAGGCGTGGGGCACGGTGGCCGAGGTCGGCGCCGTCACCGCCCGCACCACGGCCGCGGGCAGCGTCGAGCGCCCCGCGGTCCCCATCGCGGAGGTCGACGTCACGCACGCCGTGGCCCGCCCCACCGGCGTGGCCGAGTTCGACCGCGTCCTCGGCGGCGGGCTGGTGCCCGGCGCGGTCGTCCTCGTCGCCGGGGAACCGGGCATCGGCAAGTCCACGCTCCTCCTCGACGTCGCGGGGCGCGCGGCCCGCTCGGGTGAGCACGGCGAGCGACGGGTCCTCTACGTCAGCGGCGAGGAGTCGGCCGCGCAGGTGCGGGCCCGGGCCGAGCGCATCGAGGCGATGGCCCGAAGCCTCTACCTCGCGAGCGAGACCGACCTCGCCACCGTCCTCGGGCAGGTCGAGCAGGTGCAGCCCGAGCTGCTCGTCGTCGACTCCGTGCAGACCGTCGCGAGTGCCGAGGTTGAGGGCTCGGCCGGCAACGTCACCCAGGTCCGCGAGGTCGCCGCCTCGCTCATCCAAGTGGCCAAGGCACGCGGCATCGCCGTGCTGCTCGTCGGCCACGTCACCAAGGACGGCTCGATCGCCGGGCCGCGGGTCCTTGAGCACCTCGTCGACGTCGTCGTCCAGTTCGAGGGCGACCGGCACTCCCGGCTGCGCCTGGTCCGCGCCGTGAAGAACCGCTACGGCCCCACCGACGAGGTCGGCTGCTTCGACCTCTCCGACGTCGGCATCGTCGGCCTCGCCGACCCCAGCGGCCTCTTCCTCTCCGGGCGAACCGCGGCGGTCGCCGGCACCTGCGTCACGGTCACCCTCGAGGGCCGGCGCCCGCTCGTCACCGAGGTCCAGGCCCTCGTCACGCAGTCCAGCCTCGCCACCCCTCGGCGCGCGACGAGCGGCCTCGACGCGGCGCGGGTCAACATGGTCCTCGCCGTCCTCGACAAGCGGGCGAGGGCGCCGATCGGCTCCAGCGACGCCTACCTGTCCACGGTCGGTGGCGTCCGGCTCGCCGAGCCGGCCGCCGACCTCGCCATCACCCTCGCCCTCGCCGGCGCGATCACCGACCGCCCGCTGCCGTCCGGCACCGTCGCCTTCGGCGAGGTCGGGCTCGCCGGTGAGGTGCGGCCGGTCACGGGCGCGCACCGCCGGCTCGCCGAGGCCGCCCGGCTCGGCTTCACCCGGGCCGTGGTCCCCACCGGGGTCCTCGGCGCCGGGCCCGTGCCGGGTGGGCTCACCGTCCTCGAGGTGGGCACCGTCGCCGAGGCGGTCGGCCGGGCGCTCCACGACGTCCCCCTGCACTGAGCGAGGCCCTCGCGGCGCCGGCTGCGAGGTCCCGCAGATCGAGACCGCGTCGTGACCGACCGGCCGATAGGATCCATCGGGGCCCCGCACCGCGGGGCCGCGTCATGAGCCCGCCCCGGGCCCGCCCAGCGCAGAGGAGGACGACGGATGGCCGTGCAGCCCACCGACGACGACCTCCTGCGCGCCACGCTCGCGGCGGTCGCTCCCGGCACCGAGCTGCGCGACGGCCTCGAGCGCATCCTCCGCGGCCGTACCGGGGCCCTCATCGTCCTCGGTCACGACCGCATCGTCGAGCAGATCGCGACCGGCGGTTTCCCGCTCGACATCGAGTTCTCCGCCACCCGCCTGCGCGAGCTCGCCAAGATGGACGGCGCCGTCGTCGTCGACCGCGACGTCACCCGCATCCTCCACGCCGCCACCCAGCTGCTGCCCGACGCCGGTATCGAGACGAGCGAGTCCGGCACCCGGCACCGCACCGCCGAACGCGTGGCGAAGCAGACCGGCTTCCCGGTGGTCTCGGTCAGCCAGTCGATGCGCATCATCCAGCTCTACGTCGCCGGGCGGCGCGTCGTCCTCGAGGACTCCAGCGCCATCCTGTCCCGCGCCAACCAGGCCCTGCAGACCCTCGAGCGCTACAAGTCGCGCCTCGACGAGGTCACCGGCACGCTGTCGGCGCTCGAGATCGAGGACCTCGTCACCGTCCGCGACGTCGCCAACGTCCTCCAGCGGCTCGAGATGGTCCGCCGGATCAAGGACGAGATCGCCGAGTACGTCGTCCAGCTCGGCACCGACGGCCGGCTGCTCAGCCTCCAGCTCGAGGAGCTGACCGGCGGCCTGTCCGACGACCTCGGGCTCGTCATCCGCGACTACCTCCACGAGGCCAAGGCCGGGTTCGTCCTCGAGGAGGCGGTCGCCAACCTCACCGCCATCGACTCCACCGAGCTGCTCGACCCCTCGGCCGGCGCGAAGGCGATGGGCTTCACCGTCGTCGGCGACGCCCTCGACTCCTCGGTCAGCCCGCTCGGGCACCGGCTGCTCTCGAAGGTCCCGCGCCTGCCGGGGGCCATCGTCGACCGGCTCGTCGTGCACTTCGGGTCGCTCCAGAAGCTGCTCGCCGCGAACATCGACGACCTCATGGACGTCGACGGCGTCGGGGAGGGCCGGGCGCGCCTGGTCCGCGAGGGCCTCTCGCGCCTCGCCGAGACGAGCATCCTCGAGCGCTACGTCTGACGTGCCGGCGGCCGCCCCCGACCGCACGGTCCTCCACCGGCGCGTCCTCGACTGGTACGCCCGGCACGCGCGCCCCCTGCCGTGGCGCGACCCGGCGACCACCCCGTGGGGCGTCCACGTCTCCGAGGTGATGGCCCAGCAGACGCCGGTCGCCCGGGTCGAGCCGGTGTGGCGGGAGTGGATGGAGCGCTGGCCCACGCCCGCGGCCCTGGCCGCCGCGAGCCCCGGTGACGTCGTGCGGGCGTGGGGCCGGCTCGGCTACCCGCGGCGGGCGCTCCGGTTGCGCGAGGCGGCGGTCGCCGCCGCCGAGCGGTTCGGCGGGGAGCTGCCGGCCGATGAGGAGCAGCTGCGGACCCTGCCGGGCGTCGTGGCGTACACCGTGGCCGCGGTCACGGCGTTCGCCTTCGGCCGCCGGTCGGTCGTCGTCGACACCAACGTCCGGCGGGTCCTCGCCCGTGCGGTCGAGGGACGGGCCCTCGCCTCCCCCTCGCTCACCGCGGCCGAGCAGCGGCTGGCCGCCTCCCTCGTGCCCGACGACGCCCCGACCGCGGCGGTCTGGAACGTCGCGGTGATGGAGCTCGGCGCGCTCGTCTGCCGGGCCCGCGGGCCGGAGTGCGGCCGGTGCCCGCTCGAGGACGTCTGCGCCTGGGTGGCGGCCGGCAGCCCGCCGGACGACGGACCCCCGCGGCGCGGGCAGGCGTGGGACGGCACCGACCGCCAGGTCCGCGGGGCCCTGGTCCAGGTGCTCCGCGAGGTGAGCCACCCGGTGCCGCGGGCGGAGCTCGAGGACGTCGTGCTGCACCGGCTCGGCCGCGACGGCGCGGCCGCCCTCGCCCAGGTCGACCGCTGCCTCGCCTCGCTCGTCGAGGACGGCCTCGTCGAGCCGACCGCCGGCGGGGAGGCGCTGCGCCTCCCCGCCTGAGCGGTCACCCGGTCAGGGCAGGTAGTAGTTCGGGTTGGGCACCTTGAACGTGCGGTCCGCGTACCCGCCCTTGAGGTCGCTGTACTGGTCGCCGAAGTTCGCGACGATGTCGTAGCCGAGCGACTCGATGTGGGCGCGGGTCGCCGACTTGTAGTGGATGGTCGTGCACTTGCCGCCCGGGTCGGCCGCGCAGGCCTTCTGGAGGTAGTCCGGGTACGCCGAGACGTCCGGCTTGGTGAAGAGGCCGTCCTCGCCGTTCGGGAGGGTGGTCGGCGCGGGGTAACCGGCGTCGACGCCGACCCCGTCACTCGTGAGGTTGCCGAGGGTCGCGGCCTCCTGCGAGCTCGGGCGCCCGGTGAGGAAGAAGATCGCGTAGCCCTCCTTCGCGGCGCGGTCGACCATCGCGACCATCCCCGGGGTGGCCGGGAACTTCTGGCCGTTGACGTACTCGGCGTTCGTCGTCGGGTTGTAGGCCCAGTTGCTCGCGATCTCGTAGTTCCACGTCGTCAGCGTCGTGTCGTCGACGTCGAGGACGATCGCCTTCCGCCCGGTGGAGCCGTGGCCGTGGCCGTGCTCGCGGTCGCGGTCGCGGGAGCGGTCGGAGTCCTCGCGGTGGCGCCCGTCGAGCCAGCGCTGGCCGGCCTTCGCGACCGACGCCGCCTCCTTGGCGTAGTTGCCGTCGGGCGCGAAGGTCCCGGTGCCCAGCGGGTCGCCGTAGTAGTTGCGGATCTGCTGCCGGAGGACGTCGATGTTCGTCACCTGGTCGGCCGAGCGCGGCGTGAAGGTCTTGATGGCGGGTTCGGCGGTGGCGGCGTAGGCGACGCCGCCCCCGACGAGTGCGGAGCAGACGACGGCGGTCGCGAGGGTGGTGCGGCGGGAGAGCGGGCGGAGCTTCATCGATGGGGTCCTCTCGTGGTGTGCGGACGAGCGGGACCGTAGACCCGGGGGCGGCCCGGGTGGGGCCCGCGGGCCCCACCGGATGCCCCGCGCGAGGGCGGACCCCTCAGCCCCTTCTCAGGTGGCGTCCGCCCAGCCCGTGACACGTGCTCGCGGTGCGCGGGGCGGTGTCGCCACACTGGGGCCGTGACCGAGACCGTCGTCGCACCGGCCGAGCCGTCCCCCGGGGTGCCCGCGCCCACCCACCGCACGGCCGCCGAGCTCGAGGTCTTCCTCCCCGGCCTGCTCGCCGCGAGCCCCCGTGACGTCGGGACGCTCGACCTCGTCGTGCGCCGACCGGTCCCGGGCGCGCGCGAGGTCCTCGCCGAGGGCGAGCTCGACCTCGCGGCCGGCCTGGTCGGCGACTCGTGGATCGAGCGGGGCAGCTCGCGGACCGCCGACGGCGGGCCGCACCCCGACATGCAGCTCAACGTCATGAACGCCCGGCTCGTCGCGTTCCTCGCCGGTGACCCGGAGCGCCGGGCGCTCGCCGGCGACCAGCTCTACCTCGACCTCGACCTCTCGCACGAGAACCTCCCGGCCGGGACCCGCCTCGTCCTGGGCGACCCGGCGACGCGCGGCGCCGTCATCGAGGTCACCGAGATCCCGCACACCGGGTGCGCGAAGTTCGTCGAGCGCTTCGGGGCCGAGGCGATGCGGTTCGTCAACGGCCGGGACGGCCGGCCCCTGCGGCTGCGCGGCCTCAACGCCCGGGTGGTCACCGCCGGTCGGGTGCGTCCCGGCGACCCCGTCACGGTGGTCCGCCCGGGCTGAGCCGCGGGAGGAGGGCCGGCCCCCTCCGCGCGCCCGTCCCAGGCGCTGCTCCTACAGTGTCCGGGTGCGTCCCGTCCCACCCCCGGTCCGCCGACGGCTGCCGGCGACCCTGCTCGTCGCCGGGCTCGCCTGCGGCGTGCTGGCCGGCTGCTCGTCCGGGCCGGACGGCCGTGGCACGGCGGGCGTGCCGGGGACCGGCACCGACCTGGCCGCCGTCCCGACCGGCGCGGACGCCCCCGAGGGCCACGCACCCGAGGACGTCACCCTGGCCCGCGAGCTGGTCGCCCACCAGGCCCAGGCGGTCGTCCTCGTCGACACCGTCGAGGAGTTCGACGACCCGGACGTGCAGGCCTTCGCCACCACCGTCCGCCGCGACCGGGTCGCCGAGCTGGGGTCGCTGGCCCGCTGGCTCCGGGACCGCGGAGAGCGCGTGCCCGCCGAGGCCACGCGTCCCGACCGGGTCGAGCTCACCGGCGACGCGGTCCCGGGCCTGGTGTCCGACACCCAGATCGACCACCTCGAGCTGGCCAGCGGGTCCGACGCCGACCGCCTCTTCCTCGGCCTGCTCATGAGCCTGCACCAGGCGACCCTCGAGCTGGTGCGAGGCCACGAACCCGGCCGGGACGCCGCCCTCGACGCGATCGCCGCCGACGTCACGCGCTCGCGCACCGAGCAGCTCGCGCGCATCCAGCAGCTCTTCGTCCGGCTGACCTCCTGATCCGGCGCCGGTGCCGGTGCCGCGCCGCGGTGCGGGCAGGATGGGGCCATGCCCGAGGGACACACGCTCTTCGCGCTCGCCCGTGACCTGCACGAGGCGTTCGCCGGCACGCGCCCGGTCGTCACCAGCCCGCAGGGGCGCTTCGAGGCCGGCGCCGGGGAGGTCTCGGGCCGCGAGCTGCTGCACGCCACGTCGCGGGGCAAGCACCTCTTCCTCGAGTTCGACGGCGAGCGGTGGGTGCACGTGCACCTCGGGCTGATCGGCACCTTCACCGTCGACGCCCGCGAGTGGACCGCCGAGGCGGCCGCGGTCGGGGCGGTCCGGATGCGGATGGCCACCGACGAGCACGTCGCCGAGCTCCGCGGCCCGAACCTCTGCGCCGTCGTGACGCCCGAGGAGGTGACGGCCGTCCTCGACCGGCTCGGCCCCGACCCGCTCCGCCCGGACGCCGACCCCGACCGCGCGTGGGCCCGAATCAGCCGCTCGCGCCGGCCGGTCGGCGAGCTGCTCATGGACCAGGCGGTCCTCGCCGGGGTCGGCAACGTCTACCGCTCGGAGGTGCTCTTCCGCCACCGGCTCTCGCCCTTCACCGAGGGTCGGGCGGTGCGCCGGGCCTCGTGGCACCTCGTCTGGGACGACCTCGTCCGCCTCCTGCCGCTCGGGGTGGCGACCGGGCGCATCGTCACCGTCGAGGAGCAGGTCCTCGAGGTCGAGGCGGCGCTCGGGCGTGGTGAGCGGCCCCGGCTCACCGAGCGCACCTCGGCGGTCTACAAGCACGCCGGCGAACCGTGCCCCCGGTGCGGGTCGCGCATCCGCACGCAGGTCGTCGCCGGCCGCAACCTCTTCTGGTGCGGCCGCTGCCAGCGCCGGCGCTGAGCCGCCGGGACCTCAGACGGTATGGCGTGACGCCCTCGCGGTGAGGGGTTGCGGGCCGGGGCCTCG
>NZ_DAOLAC010000009.1:0-54737 GCF_035325325.1 Phycicoccus sp.
AGGACTTCCCGGCGAAGGTCGTCGCGACCTACGAGCCGGACGCCGTGCTCCAGGCGGACGTCACGCTGTCGCTGGCCGGCTTCGACGCCCTCGGGGTCCCGCCCACCGACCGCACGACGTACGTCGTGGCCCGGACCGGCGCGGACCGGGCGGCCCTGCGGGCGGGGCTCGACGCGGCGGTGCGCGACCTGCCCACGGTCACCGTCGCGGACCAGGCGCAGTACGCAGCGGAGCAGCGCCAGCCGATCGACCGCCTGCTCTTCATCGTCTACGCCCTCCTCGGCCTGGCGGTCGTCATCGCCGTGCTCGGCATCGTCAACACGCTCGCCCTCTCGGTCGTCGAACGCGTCCGCGAGATCGGGCTGCTGCGGGCGGTCGGGCTCGGCCGGCGCCAGCTGCGCATGATGCTGCGCCTGGAGTCCGTCGCGATCGCGGTGCTCGGGGCGGTGCTCGGCGTCGTGCTCGGGCTCGCCTTCGCCCTGGCCCTGCAGCGCTCGCTCGCGGACGAGGGCATCGACGTCCTCGCGGTCCCGTGGCTGCAGCTCGTCGGGTTCGTCGCCGTCGCGGCCCTCGTCGGGGTGCTCGCGGCCCTGTGGCCGGGGCGCCGGGCGGCGCGCGTCGACGTGCTGCGCGCCATCGCCACCGAGTGACCGGCGCCCGCCCGGCCCGGAGCCGTGCCCGACGCCGGCGGTAGCGTCGGGGCCCGTGAGCACACGTCCCGACCTGCCCCACCGGCTGCCCGTCGCCGACGGGCGCTACGTCGTCGACCGGGCGTGCGCGGAGGACGTCCCGGCGGTCGTCGCCCTCCTGCGCGACGACCTGCTCGGCGCGAGCCGGGAGGGAGGCGAGCACGACCTCGAGCCGTACCGTGCTGCCTTCGCCGCGCTGGACGCCGACCCGAACCAGCTCCTCGTCGTCGTCCGCGACGAGGCCGGGAACGCTGCGGGCGAGGTCGTCGGCACGCTGCAGCTGACCTTCGTCCGAGGACTCTCGCGGGGCGGTGCCACCCGCCTGCAGGTCGAGGCGGTCCGGGTGGCCGCCCCGACCCGTGGGTCCGGGCTCGGGGCCGCGCTCATGGCCTGGGCGGCCGAGCACGGGCGGGCTCGCGGCGCCGTCCTCGCCCAGCTGACGAGCGACCTGCGCCGGACCGACGCCCACCGGTTCTACGCCCGGCTCGGGTGGACGCACTCGCACGCCGGCTTCAAGCTCGACCTGACCTGACTCACGCGGCGCGGCCCACCGCCCCGAGCCGCCGGGGGCCGTGCTAGCCGAACATGCGCGTCGCGCGGGCCTCGGTCTCGGCGTACTCGGCGCCGGCCGCCCCGAGCACCCGCCCGATGGAGTCGAGGGACTCGCGCACCTGGTGCTGCGTGCCGCGCCACTGCTCGACGACCCCTTGGAACTGGGTCGACGCGGTGCCCGTCCACGCGTCCTGGAGCCCGGTGAGCCGGGCGAGCATCGCACCGACCTGCCCCTCGAGCTCGGCGGACATCCGCGCGACGTCGGCCGCGGCCGCCGTGATGCGCTCGGTGTCGACCTGGAACTGCACTGCCATGGGATGCCCCCGTCGTCGTGGGCCGTCCCCGGTGGCCGGCCCTCTCCGCGAGGCTAGGACGCGCGGCCGACGCGGCCGCCGAGTTGTCCACAGGTCCGTTCCCGCGGCGCCTACGATCGGGCGGTGGCCATCCTCATCGACCCTCCGCGGTTCGAGGCGCACGGCCGCCGGTGGTCGCACCTCGTGAGCGACGCGAGCCTCGAGGAGCTGCACGCGTTCGCCCGCCGGTGCGGGATCCCTGCTCGGGGGTTCGAGGGGGACCACTACGACGTCCCGGAGGACCGGTACGGCGAGGTCGTCGCCGCCGGGGCGCGTCCGACGCCGCCTCGCGACCTCCTCCGGGCGCTCGTCGCGAGCGGCCTGCGCATGCAGAAGAGGCGCGGCGACAAGGGGGTCGCCCGTGTCCGCGACGTGCGGCTGCCCGACGGCATCGTCGTCGACGTCGACCTCATCGCCTCGCCTCAGGCCGCCGACCCGGCCCGGGTCTTCGCGGCCCTCGTGCTCGTGCGCGACGCAGCCGGTGACCTCGCCGTCGTGCGCTCGGTGTGGCGGGACGAGTGGGGGGCGCCGGGAGGCGGCCGCGAGGAGGGGGAGACGGTGCGCGGCACCGCAGTTCGAGAGGTGCACGAGGAGACGGGGTTGCTCCTCGACGATCGTGGGCTGCGCCCGGTGGGGTACGAACGCTTCCGCGGCGTCGCCGGAGGCGGTCCGTGGCGGGAGGGGCGCGACCTGCTCCAGCTGTTCGCCGCGGACCTCGCGGCGACCCGCCCACCGCTCACCTCGGAGCACGACGACACCTCCGACCGCCGGTGGGTGACCCGCCGCGAGCTGGAACGGTTGTGCGGCACCACGTTCTGGTGGCCGCTCGTCGACCGGCTGCTCTAGGCCGCCAGCCGGGTGAGCTCGCGCGCGAGGTTCTCGCGCGCCGTCGGCTCCCACTCGCGCCGGGCCAGGTCCGTCGCGTAGACGTGCGGACGCACGAGGAACGGGCGGAGCACGGCGCTGCGGGCCTGGGCGTAGGCGGCCACGGGGACGTGCGAGTACTCGGCGCGGACCTGTCGGCAGTACTCGTCGAACCGACCTGTGGGAGAACAGAGGATCCACAGGTCGGCGTCGTGGAGGACCGGGCGCGCCGGGTCGGGGACGAGGCCCGGTGAGGCGTCGTCGAGGTCGTGGGCGGCGGTGTCGAGGACGAGGCTGACGACGTGCTCGACGAGGGCGTCGTCGGCACCGAGGGGTCGGAGGGCGCGGGCTGCGAGGGCGGCGCTGTCGCGCTCGTTGCCCTCCGGGTCGGCGACGATGTAGACCGCGTCGTGGAACCACGCCGCGAGGACCGCCGCGGCGCGGTCGGCCTCGGGGAGGGAGACCGCGCGGGCGAGCCGGTCGACGGCCCCCAGCACCTCCGTGAGGTGGGTCAGGTCGTGGTAGCGCCGGTGCGGCTCGCTCCACCGTCGGAGCAGGTCCGCACCGAGCGTCGCGACGTCGGCGCGGTCCGCCGAGGGCAGCGCCCACCGGCAGTCCGTGAGCCAGCGTCCCTGCAGCGCGTGCACCCGGCCACTGTGGCAGACCCGTGGGTCCGGCGTCACGTGCGCGGGCGGGCTCTTTCCCACGCGCGGGCGTAGCGGCTGCCCGTCGCGAGGAGGAGCAGCCCGGTCGCGATGAAGGCGACCGAGCGGACGACCCCGTCGAGGGCGGCGAGGTCGAAGAGGAAGAGCTTCGACACCGCGACGGCCGTGAGCAGCAGGCCGCTGCGGAGGGCGAGGTCGGACCCGGACGGGCGCTCGAGCGAGTGCAGGAGGAGCCCGGCGGCGGCAGCCATCCACACGACGGTGGCGACCGCGTGGCCGGCCGTGAACCCGGTCTCGGGCACCCCGAACCGGAGACCGAGGAGCGTGCCCACGCTGACCAGTGCCGTTGCGGTGGAAGCGAGCCCGACGACCCACGCGACGACGGCGGCCAGCATCCGCAGCGGTGCGGGCACACCGCGGACGGAGGCCGCGGCCCACCAGCCGACGGCCACGCCGCCGGCGGCGAGGGCGCTGTCGACGAACGCCACGGCGAGGTCGTGCCGGCTCGCCAGGCGGACGGTCGTCACCGCGAGCGGGTGCTGGAGCCAGCCGAGCAGGGCGACGGCGGTGACGCCGGCGCCGAGTCCGAGGGTGGTCCGCGACCGGGTCACCCCGGCGACCGCGAGGTGGCCGAGCGCGAGGAGCAGCAGCCCGGTGCCGACGTAGCCGGCCGGGGCGCCGGCGACCACCGCCACGACCGCGGTGACCGCGCCGGCGGTCGCGGTGGTCACGAGGAGGTGCGGGGCCACCGGACCGAGCGGGGCCCGACCGACGACGGTGGCGGCGAGGAGCAGGCACGCGGCGACCGACGCGTGGGCGACGGCGGCGAGCGGGTCGGTCAGGCTCGTGGAGACGGCGATGGTGCCGACCGAGACGAGGGCCACCGCGGCCGAGGAGGCGACGTCGTCGGGGTCCCGGCGGACCGAGAGCGCGGAGGTCGCGACCGTGGCCGCGAGGACGACGACGGCCACCGCGAGGAGGGCGAGCGACTCGGACCGGCCGGCCGCCACGACCGAGCCCGCGAGGAGCGAGCCGGTGACCGGCACGGTGCGGACGACGGTGAGCCACGGCACGGTCCGCCCGGCGCCGGCCCACCAGCCCACGAGGGCGAGCACCGCGAGGACCGCCGAGAGCAGCCACCCGGCCCGGCCGGCGACCACCGGCGCGAACGTCCCGGCGCCGGCCACGAGCAGCACGGCCAGGAGCTCGCTCGACCACCGTCGGGCAACCGCGAGGCCGGCCACCGCGACCGCGGTGCACAGGACGAGCCCGGCGCCGGCCGGCAGCCAGCCGTAGAGCGCCGTCACGGCGACGACGTCGAGGTAGGCGGCCGCGGCGCCGGTGGCGACGAGGGCCACCGGTGCGCTCCCCACGGGGGCACCCGGGGCACGGTCGCGCGCCCCTCCGCGCACGCCGAGGCCACCGAGCAGTCCGGCGAGGAGCGCGCCGGCGGTCACCCGCGCCCCGGGCCCGAACCATCCGTGCCGGACGGCGAGCACGAGGAGCATCGCCACCCCCGCGAGGGTGACCACGGCGCCGGACACGGCGAGCACCCGGGTGACGGCGCCCTCGCGCCGGTACCACGGCAGGGCCGGCGGGCCCACCGGGCGCGGGACCGACGGGTCCGCGGGTGGGACGGGCACCGTGCGAGTCGCCGCGGCCGGAGCTGCCGGAACCGTTGCTGCACTGTGCGCCGGCTCGGGTTCGAGGTCGGCGCGGAGCCGTGCCAGGCCGTTGCCGACGGAGTACATCCGCTGCATGGCCTCGGCGAACTCGACCTCGAGCCGTGCCACGTCGTCCCGGTGCGTCATGTCCCCAAGGGTCCCGGCGCACGGGAACGGGGCGCCTGAGCACGGCTACTCATCCGTGCCCGGGCGCCCCGCCGGCGACCCTCTGCGGGTCAGTTCGTGGTGGTCGGTGTGGCCACGAGGGTGGCCTTGACCTCGATGCTCTTCCCGTCGCGCAGGACGGTGAGGGTGACCGTGCTGCCGACCGTCTGCTCGCGGACGTAGCCGACGAGCGACTGCGCGCCGTCCACCGGGTCACCGTCGAGCGCGACGACGACGTCACCGGCCCGCAGACCCGCCTTGGCCGCCGGGGTACCCGCGCCGACCTTGGTGATCTCGGCGCCGGCGCGGGTGGCCGTGCCGTCCGAGGCGCTGCCGTCCTGCGGGTAGACGCCGAGGTAGGCGTGCTCGGCCGCGCCCTTGTCGATGAGCTGCTGGGTGATCGAGCGCACCTCGGTGACCGGGATCGCGAAGCCGATGCCGATGCTGCCGGACTGGCCGCTGCCCGAGGAGCCGAGCGAGGCGATCGCGGAGTTGATGCCGACGAGCTGGCCGGCGGCGTTGACGAGCGCGCCACCGCTGTTCCCGGGGTTGATCGCCGCCGAGGTCTGGATGGCGTTGGTCACGACCGGCTCGGAGGTCTGCTGCTGTTGCTGGAAGCTGCCGCCGAACGGGTTCTGCTGCTGCGGCTGCTGCTGCTCGGCTTGGGTGGTCACCGGACGGTTTAGGGCGCTGACGATGCCGGTCGTCACGGTGCCGGCGAGGCCCAGCGGGTTCCCGACCGCCATGACCGGGTCGCCCACCTTCAGCGCGTCGGAGTCGCCCATCGCGATCGGCGTCAGGCCGCTCGGGGCCTTGTCGATCGTCACGACGGCCAGGTCGGTGGACGGGTCGGTGCCCTTGACCGTGGCGGCGAAGGTCCGGCCGTCGGCGAGCGTCACCTGGAGCTTCTGCGCCCCCGCGACCACGTGGTTGTTCGTCACGACGTGGCCGGACCGGTCGATGATGACGCCGGATCCCTGCGCCTCACCGCCCTGGAGCTGCGCGGTGATCGACACCACGCTCGGGGAGACCGCGGCCGCCGTGGCCGTCCAGTTCGGGGCGGAGGCGCTCGCCTGCTGCACCGGCCCCGTGTCCGTGCCGCGACCCAGCTGGCTCGACGCGGAGGCGCTGGAAGCCGCCTGCGTGTCGTCGGCCAGCCGGGTCGCGGCGAAGGTGCCGCCAGCGGACAGGATGGCGGCGAGCACCGCGACACCGACGATCTCGGTGAAGCGGCGCCGTCCGGACCCCTGGGAAGGGGAGCCCGTGGGGCCGGACGCCCCGACCGGACCGAACGGCCCCGACGGAGGGGGAGGGGCCGAGGGACCGGTCGGGGTGCTGGGGGAGTGCGGGGCCACCGGCACCGGTGCGGTCGGGGCCGCGTCGGAGGACGGGCGGTGGGCGGTGGTCGTGCCGCCGTGCGGGGTGTACCACTGGGGGGCGGTCCACGGGCCGGACCCGTCCGGGGTGCGGGGCTGCTGGTCGTTCATCGCCGGTCGTGTCTCCTTGTGCTCGACTGGACCCCACTCAACGCCCCCGAGGTGGGCGCGGGCTGGTCAGTGGCTGGGAGTCGGCTGTGCGAACCGGACGACGAAGGTAGCGCCGCCGCCGGGCGTCTCGGCGACCCCGACGCGGCCCCGGTGGCCGGCGACGATCGCGGCGACGATGGCCAGACCGAGGCCCGTGCCGCCGCCGCTCGAGCGCCCGCGAGACGGGTCGGCGCGGTAGAAGCGCTCGAAGACCTTGGTCGCGATGTCGGGGGGGACACCGGGGCCGTGGTCGCGCACCTCCAGGCAGGGAGTCCCGTCCTGGAGGCCGACCGCGACCTCGACCGGAGTCCCGCTCGGGGTGTGCCGCAACGCGTTCGCGACGAGGTTGGTGACGACCTGGCGCAGCCGGGGCTCCGAGCCGCGCACGACGGTCGGCTCGACGCCACCGGCGAAGCCGACGAGGGAGATGCGGCGCTCGGGGGCCCGGGCCCGGGCGTCGGCCACCGTGTCGGCGGCGAGGACGGTGAGGTCGACGTCGGTGTGCTCGACCTCCGGCTCCTCGTCGAGGCGGGCGAGCATGAGGAGGTCCTCGACGAGCGCGCTCATCCGGCCGGACTCGGCCTCGATGCGTTCCATCGCCGACCCGACGGCCTCCGGGTCGCGGACCGCGCCCTGCCGGTAGAGCTCCGCGTAGCCGCGGACCGTCGCGAGCGGGGTGCGCAGCTCGTGCGAGGCGTCGGCGACGAACTGCCGCATCCGGTCCTCGCTGGCCTCGCGCACCGCGAACGAGGACTCGACCTGGGCGAGCATCACGTTGAGGCTGCGGGAGAGGGAGGTGACCTCGTCGTCGGCCTGCCGCACGGGGATGCGCTGGGTGAGGTCGCCCTCGGCGATGGCGGCGGCGGTGTCCTCGATGCGGCGGAGCGGGCGGAAGGCGCGGCGCACGGCGAAGTGCCCGAGGACGAGGGAGAGGACGAGGGCCATCGTGCCGATCAGGGCGGTGGACACGAGCAGGCGGGTCACGGTGTGCTTCACCGGTTCCAACGGCACCCCGACCGCGACGACCGCGTTGCTCCCGGCGACCCGTGCGGCGATGAACCGCCAGCGGAGGTCGTCGTTGGTCGACCCGACGGTGAAGGGGGCCTGGCTGCGGACCCGGGCGTCGGCCGGGTCGAGCATCGGCACGTCCGGCTTGGCCGTCTGACCCTGCGGGGTGCGGCTCACGCTGCCGTCCGGGGTCTGCAGGACGAAGGCGTAGCTCGTCGGCAGCGGCTCCTCGGTGCGGCTGCGCAGGTCGCTGATCGCCTGCGTCGCGACCGGGCTGAGGACACTGCGCAGCTCGGCGTCGACCCGGGCGTCGAGGTCACTCTTGAGGAGGTAGGCCGTGACCATGCTCGTGAGGAGGAGGGCCGACCCGACGAGGACGCCGACGATGAGCAGCAGCCGGGTGCGCAGCGGCACCGCCTCGAGCCGCCGGACCATCCCGGGGGCCCGCCAGGAGGCGGTCGCCATCAGGACTGCGGAGGCAGCCGCAGGACGTACCCGACGCCGCGCTTGGTGTGGATCAGGGCGGGGAGGCCCTCGACGTCGATCTTGCGGCGGAGGTAGGAGATGTAGGACTCGACGATGCCGGACTCGCCGCGGAAGTCGTAGTCCCACACGTGGTCGAGGATCTGCGCCTTGGACAGCACGCGGTTCGGGTTGAGCATGAGGTAGCGGAGCAGCTTGAACTCGGTCGGGCTCGTCTCGATCGCCCGCCCGGCCCGGCGCACCTCGTGGGAGTCCTCGTCGAGCTCCAGGTCCTCGAACCGCAGCACCGGGCGGTCCTCGTCGAGGTCGCCGCGGGTCCGGCGCAGGACGGCGCGGATGCGCGCGACGACCTCCTCCAGCGAGAAGGGCTTGGTGACGTAGTCGTCGCCGCCGACGGTGAGGCCCTTGATCTTGTCGTCGACCGAGTCGCGCGCGGTGACGAAGACGATCGGCAGCTGGCGCCCCTGGTCGCGCAGCTTGCGGGTCACCGTGAAGCCGTCCATGTCGGGGAGCATCACGTCGAGGACGCAGAGGTCGGGCAGGTGGTCCCCGGCGACCTTGAGTGCCTCCGAGCCGCTCGCCGCCGTAGCCACGTCGAAGCCGGCGTAGCGCAGCGAGGTCGCCAGGAGCTCGCGGATGTTCGGCTCGTCCTCGACGACGAGGAGGCGGGCCTCGGGGTGCTGCGTCGCTGTCACGGTTCCCAGTCTCGCCCCGGAGTCTGGGAGTTCGCTGGACGCCGGCTGGATTCTCCCCGGTCGACGGGTGACGGCCTCAGTACCCGTCGTAGGAGGTGCTGACGTCCCCGCTGCTCGACCCCGCCGCGATGAGGAACGCGATCAGCCCGATGACGAGCAGGACCGACACCGCGGCGCCGATGGCGTAGGCCCACCAGCCGTTGCGGGAGGCACGGCGCGACCCCTCCGGGTCCGTGGACTGCTTGGTCAGCCCGACGATCCCGAAGATGAGCGCCGGGATGACGAGGACGCCGCCGCACAACAGCACGGAGGCTGCCGCGACGATGGTGAGGGCGAGGGCACTCGAGTTGTTGGCCGGCTGGACGTACGGCGAACCGGGGACGTGGCCGACCGGTCCGACCGGCCCGGCCGGGGGCGCGGCGTAGGGGTACGGCGCGGGCCCACCGGCCGCCGGCGGAGGCGGGTAGCCCGGGGTCCCGCCCGGGTGCGGGGCGGGTGTCGCGGGGTACGGCGGCGGCGCGGCGGGCGCGGGGAAGGGCGCCGACGAGGACCACTCGGGCCGCTCGTAGGACGGCTGCTCGTAGCTCGGTGAGGAGTAGCTGGGCGTGGAGTAGGTCGGCTGGCCGTAGGCCGGCGCCGACGGCGGCGTGAACGCCTGCGTCTCGCCGGTGCCGACGACCTGGGTGTCGTCCGCCGCCGGGGTGGGCGCGGCGGGCTGGGGCTCGTCGGCGGCCTCCTCCGGGCCCTCGGGCAGCGGCGGGGGCGCCGTGGGGTCGCGGTACTCGTCGTCGCTCGTGCTCACGGTGGCGTTCCTCGAATGGTCGGGGCACGGCCGCAGCGGCCGTCGCGCACGAGGATAGGGGGCCACCGGCGTCGCCCGCCGGGACATCGCGTGTCAGGATCGGGGGATGAGCCGAGCGCTGCCACAGGTCGAGCCCGACCCGTCGCTGCCGCCCCGGGTGACGGTCTACGAGGTGGGGCCGCGCGACGGCCTCCAGAACGAGTCGGCCGTCGTGCCCGCCGACGTCAAGGCCGAGTTCGTCCGTCGCCTCGTCGCGGCGGGTCTCGACACCGTCGAGACCACCTCCTTCGTGGACCCGCGGTGGGTCCCCCAGCTCGCCGACGCCGAGGAGCTGCTCGGGCTGCTGGGCGACACCGGGCGCGGTGCGCGCCGGCCGGTCCTCGTCCCGAACACGCGCGGCCTCGACCGCGCGCTCGCCGCCGGGGTCGGGGCGGTCGCGATCTTCGGCAGCGCCACCGAGACCTTCGCCCGCAAGAACCTCAACCGCACCGTCGAGGAGTCGGTCTCGATGTTCGCGCCGGTCGTCGAGCGGGCCCGCGCCGAGGGGCTGTGGGTGAGGGCCTACGTCTCGATGTGCTTCGGCGACCCCTGGGAGGGGCCGGTCCCGGTCGAGCAGGTGGTCGACGTCTGCCGCCGCCTCATGGACCTCGGCTGTGACCAGCTCTCCCTCGGCGACACCATCGGCGTCGGCACGGTCGGCCACGTGCACCGGCTGCTCGACGCGCTCGACGCCGCGGGCATCGGGCCCGAGCGTGTCGGGGTGCACTTCCACGACACCTACGGGCAGGCCCTGGCCAACACCCTCGCCGCGCTGCGCGACGGGGTGACCGTCGTCGACGCCTCCACCGGCGGCCTCGGGGGCTGTCCCTACGCGAAGTCGGCGACCGGCAACCTCGCCACCGAGGACCTCGTGTGGACCCTCGACGGCGCCGGCGTCGAGACCGGGGTGGACCTCGACGAGCTCGTCGAGACCTCGGCCTGGATGGCGGCGCACCTCGGACGGCCGTCGCCGTCCCGGGTGGTCCGGGCGCTCACCGGCGGCTGAGGCCGAACCTCCGCCTCGGCTGTGAGTTCGGTGCCAATTGGCCGGGAGCCCGCGCCGCCGCGGCCTCGCGTGCTGCACCATGGAGGATGGCCACGCGACGCACGCCGCCCGAGGGTGAGCCCTCGGACCCCACCGAGCCGATCGACCCCGCCCGCCCCGAGTCGGCGCCGCCCGCCGCGGAGGGCGTGACGCCGCCGACGACGCCTCCGTCGGCGGAGGGGGCGCCCCCTCCCGCCTCCGCGGAGGGCGCGGCGCCGCCCCCGCAGGCCGGTCCCCCGGCGGGTCCCGGGATGGACCCGCACTGGTCGGCGGCCGCGGCGTCCGCGGCCCCCGCGCCGCCGCCGGGCTGGGCGCCGCCACCGCGTCGCCCCGGGGCCGTGCGCCGCGCGTGGGGCGAGGCGACCGCGACCTCCGGGGGCCGGGTGGCGCTCGCCGTCGTCGCGGTCCTCGCGACGCTCCTCGTCGTCGCGGTCATCGGCCTCGGGGCCGCGCTCGTCGGCAGCCACGTCGGCCACTCCGGGCCGGTCGCCGGTCGCGAGGGCGGTCCGGGGCGCTGGTTCGGGCCGGACCGGGGCGGTCAGGGGGACCGCGGTGGCCCGGGCCGGGACCGGTCGGACGACGGCGCTCCGGGTCAGGGACCGTGGGGGCAGGGCCGGCCCGGGATGCCCGGCGGCCCGGGTGGGTTCGGCAACGGCCCGGGGGGTGGACCCGGCGGTGGTGCGGCGACGGGCGGCCTGGGCGGCCTCGGCGGCGTCCTCCACGGCGAGTTCACGACCTCGGCGTCCGGCTCGCCGGTCGTCATGGTCGTCCAGGTCGGTGAGGTGACGGCCTACACGCAGTCGAAGTCCGTCACCGTCAAGAGCTCCGACGGGTTCGAGGCCACCTACGACCTCACCGGGCCGGTCGCCTCGTCGCGGATCGGACTGCCGCTCGAGGTCGGAGCCCAGGTGCGGGTCGTCGCCGCGAAGCAGGGGCTCAAGGCCACCCGGCTCAACGTCGTCGGCTGAGAGCCGGGCCGACGCGGGCCGACCCGAGGGCGTCTCCCCGCCGGGGGGCGGCCGCGGTCAGCGGGTACCCACGCCGTTGACCTCGGGCGTGATCTCGCGCTCGAGGGCCAGCGCCAGCGCCGCGACGACGACGAGCCCGACGAGCAGCGTCGTGACGAAGACGCCGCCGAGCCGCCGGTCGAGGAGCCAGCCGGCCGCGACCGGGGCGGCGACGGCGCCGAGCTGGAAGGCCATCGCGGACGCGGCGTTGTACCGGCCCCGGTCGTGGTCGCTCGCGAGGTCGTTGACGATGGCCGGCACCGTCGGCTGGAGGAGGGTCTCGCCGAGGCCGAAGAAGACGTGGAAGACGACGACGCCCACCGCCGCCGCGACCGTGCCGGCGACGAGCCCGGTGGCCCCGAGCAGGCTCCACGCGAGGACCCAGAGCGCGACGAGCCCGAGGAAGACCCGGGTGCGGCGGTGGCCGTCGATGCGCCGCAGCACGAGGAACTGCATGAGGACGATGACCGCGGTGTTGGCCGCGAACGCGAGGCCGATGGTGCGGGTGGAGACCTCGCTCACCTGCCGGGCGAAGGCGGGGAAACCGGCCTCCATCTGCCCGTAGCCGACGAAGCTCGAGATGAAGGTGAGCGCCGTGATCCAGAGGACGGCCGGCCGGCGGAGGATGCGCAGGTAGCCGGAGCCGCCCGAGGGTGCGTCGTCGGCCGGGAGCGGGCGCCCGGCGACGTGGCGCAGCGGCCCGAGGAGGACCGCGACGGGGACGAGGACGCAGGCGGCGTCGACGAGGAAGATCGCCGTGAACGTGCCGGGCCTGGCCACGTCGGTGAGGAAGCCGCTGACGACGCCGCCGATGCCGATGCCGAGGTTGACCAGGGCGAAGTTGATGCCGAAGTACTGGGTGCGCAGGCGGCCCTCGACGAGGCTCGCGATCATCGCGTTGAACGCCGGCCAGCCGATGCCGAAGCTGATGCCGAGCAGGGTGACGGCGACGGCGAGGGCGGGGACCGTGGTGGCGAAGGCCATGACGACCGCGCCGAGCACCTGGGCCGCGAGGCCGGCGACGACGACGGGGCGCGCGCCGAGACGGTCGGTGAGGACGCCGACCGGTGCGGTGACGACGAGCGCGACGACCGCGATGAGGCCCATCAGCAGGCCGGCGACGTCGAGGGGGACCCCGCGGACCTCGTGCATGTAGATGACCGTGAACGGCAGGGTCATGCCCCGCCCGAGCGTGGAGACGGCCGTCGTGGAGAGCAGCCAGCGGCCGGCCGGCGGCAGAGCGGCCCAGAAGCCGCGCGCGGTGAGGTGCTCGTCGGCGACCGGCGGCTCCTCGACCCCGCTCGCCGGCGACCCGGGCTGCGGGACCTCGACCGACTCGGACATGCGGCACACGCTCCCACGAGGCGCCGACAGCCCGCGACGGGATTGCGGCGCGCCGTCCCCTCCGCAGAACCCGGCAGCGGAGCGACGGGACCAGCGGATAGCCTTGGTGGTGGTGCCCGCGCCCGGGTGCCCCCCGACTGACCAGATGGATGAGGTGGACCGTGCCGACTGGCAAGGTGAAGTTCTTCGACACCGCGAAGGGCTTCGGATTCGTGTCCGGCGATGCCGGCGAGGGTGACGTCTTCGTGCCCGCGTCCGCGTTGCCCTCGGGTGTCGAGGGGCTCAAGGGCGGTCAGCGCATCGAGTTCAGCATCGCCGAGGGTCGCCGTGGCGCCCAGGCGATGGCCGTGCGCCTCCTCGACCCCGCGCCGTCGGTCTCCACCGGGCGCAAGGTCCGCGACCGCAAGCCCGCCGACGAGATGGTCGTCATCGTCGAGGACGTCATCAAGCTCCTCGACTCCGTCTCCGAGTCGCTGCGCCGCGGTCACTACCCGGACAAGCAGCACGGCAACAAGGTCGCGCAGGTCCTGCGGGCCGTCGCCGGCGACCTCGAGCTCTGATGGCGACCGCCACCGTCGTCCGTCCCGACGCCACCCTGCGCGGCGCCGTCGACGTCGCCCGCGCCGCCCTCGCCGAGGTGTCCGAGCCGGGCAGCGTCGGCGAGCACCTCGGCATGGAGATGGTCGACGAACGGCTCGCGACCCACTACTTCGCCTGCTCGGCCACCGCCTACCGCGGCTGGCGCTGGGCGGTCTCGGTGGCGCGCGTGGCCCGCTCGAAGACGGTCACCGTCTGCGAGACCGACCTGGTGCCCGGCGACGGCGCGCTGCTCAGCCCCTCGTGGGTGCCCTACGCCTCGCGCCTGGCGCCCGGCGACCTCGGACCCGGTGACGTCACGCCGTACGTCGACGCCGACCCGCTGCTCGAGGCCGGCTGGGAGGCCACCGGCGACGACGACGTCGACGCCGTCGCCCTCTGGGAGCTGGGCCTCGGCCGCCCGCGCGTGCTGTCCGCCGAGGGCCGCGACGTCGCCGCCCGGCGCTGGTACGACGGCGAGCACGGCCCGTCCGCGCCGGTCGCGGCCAAGGCCTCGGCGGCGTGCTCCTCGTGCGGCTACTTCCTCCCGATGGCCGGCGCGCTGCGCGCGGTCTTCGGGGTCTGCGCCAACGAGTGGTCCCCGTCCGACGGCTCGGTCGTCAGCCTCGACCACGGCTGCGGTGCGCACTCGGAGGTCGACGTCGAGGCGCCGGCGCCCGAGCGGGTCTCGCCGCCGATCCTCGACGACAACGCCCTCGACCTCGCCTGAGGCCGGGCTCACCCGACAACCCTTCGCTTCACCCGGGAACGGTTCCGGGGTGGAGCGCCGGCGTATCGGGTGACCCGATACGCGGGGTGCCGGTGGGTGAAGCGCCGGCGTATCGGGTGACCCGATACGCGGGGTGCTGGTGGGGCGGGCGGGGTGGGCCGTCAGGCGCTCGCGGCGCTCCCGCGTCCCCGGCGCACGTACCACGCCGCGAAGGCGCCGAGCGCGAGGCCGGTGACGCAGGCCCACGGCCACCACGAGCGATCACCGCTGTGCAGGGCGGGCACGACGAGCGTGGCGACGAGGGCGACGGCCCACCCGACGCAGCCGACGAGGATGATCGCAGCGGTCGGCACGTTCGGGGGGTCGACCGGAGCCGACCGTCCGAGGGGGTCGCGGGCACCGTCCGGGGTCTGCTCGGTCACCCGGCCAGCGTAGCCATCTCGTCGTCACACCCCCGACACGCAGCGGGGTCCCCGCGCCACTAGCCTGCTCGCCATGGCCGAGACCACGACCACCGCCGACGCGGGCCCCACGCACCCGCCCGTCCTCGAGCGGCTCTTCCACATCCACGAGCGCGGCTCCACCGTGGGCCGCGAGCTGCGCGGTGGCGTCGCCACCTTCTTCACGATGGCCTACATCGTCGTCCTCAACCCGCTCATCCTCGGGTACGTCCAGGACGTCGACGGCAAGTTCCTCGGCGGCGGGGACGCGCCGAACCTCGCCGCCATCGCGGCCGGCACCGCGCTGGTCGCCGGCGTGCTGACCATCCTCATGGGTGTCGTCGCCAACTACCCGCTGGCCCTCGCGACCGGCTTGGGGCTCAACGCGTTCGTCGCGTACGCGATCGCGAGCAGGATGACCTGGGCCGACGCCATGGGCCTGGTCGTCCTCGAGGGCGTCATCATCCTCGTCCTCGTGCTCACCGGGTTCCGGCAGGCCGTCTTCCACGCCGTGCCGGCCCAGCTCAAGGTCGCCATCTCGGTGGGCATCGGCCTGTTCATCGCGCTCATCGGGCTCGTCGACGCGGGCTTCGTGCGACGCACCGGTGCCGGCCCCGTGCCGGTCGAGCTCGGGGTCGGCGGCCAGCTGGCCGGCTGGCCGACCCTCGTCTTCGCGCTCGGCGTCCTGCTCATCATCACGCTCTGGGTGCGGAAGGTGAAGGGTGCGATCATCATCTCGATCGTCACCATGACGGTCGTGGCGTTCGTCGTGGAGGCGATCGCGAAGGTCGGGCCGACGGTCGTCGGGCAGAACCCGGACGGCACGAACAAGGTCAACCCGCTCGGGTGGAACCTCAACGTGCCGGCCTGGCCGGACAAGGTCGACCCCATCAGCTTCGGCACGCTCGGCGAGTTCAGCCTGTTCGGCTCGGTCTCCCGGATCGGCATCGTCGCCGCCGTGCTCCTCGTCTTCACGCTGATGCTCGCCGACTTCTTCGACACGATGGGCACGATGACGGCGATCGGCGCCGAGGCCGGCCTGCTCGACGAGGAGGGCAACCCGCCGAACACCCAGCGGATCCTCGTCGTCGACTCCGTCGCCGCCGCGGCCGGTGGGGCCGCCGGCGTCTCGTCGAACACGTCGTACATCGAGTCGGCGTCCGGGGTCGGGGAGGGGGCGCGGACCGGGTTGGCGTCGGTCGTCACCGGCGTGCTGTTCCTCGTGGCGGTCGTGTTCGCGCCGCTGGTGAAGATCATCCCGAACGAGGCCGCGGTGCCGGCCCTCGTGCTCGTCGGGTTCCTCATGATGCAGCAGGTCAAGGAGATCGCCTGGGACGACCTCGAGATCGCCGTCCCGGCCTTCCTCACGATCATCCTCGTGCCGTTCACGTACTCGATCACCGTCGGCATCGGCGCCGGGTTCGTCGCGTACGTCGTCATCAAGCTCGTGCGGGGCAAGGTGCGCGAGATCCATCCGATGATGTGGGTGACGGCGGCGCTGTTCGTCGTCTACTTCTTCATCGAGCCGATCACCGAGGTCGTCTCCGGCTGACGCGCCCGACCGTCGCTCGACGCCCGCTCCCGGTGGCCCGGGGGCGGGCGTCCTGCGTCGGGTCGGCCGTGCGGGGGCCACCGTGGAATACTTAGCCACGGTAATGAGTTGTGCTAAGCACTGATGACGACCACCGCTGGAGAACCCCGTGCCCACACCCACGCCGACCATGACCCGTGCGCAGAAGGACCGCCTGACGAGCGACCTGCGCATGGTGTGCATGAGGATCTCGCGCAGGGTTCGCTTCGAGAGCACGACGGACGTTGCGCCGCACCAGTTCTCGGTGCTTATCAGGCTCGAGGACGGGCCGCGCACCCCTAAGGAGCTCGCGGACATCGAGCGGGTCTCGGCGCCGAGCATGAGCCGCACCGTCACCGGGCTCGTCGAGCGCGGCTACGTCGACCGGGCCGACGACCCCACCGACGGGCGCCAGGTCATCCTGTCGCTCACGGCGGAGGGTCGCCGGACGGTGCGGGAGACCCGCAGGCGCCGCGACCAGTGGCTGGCGACGCGCCTCGAGCGGCTGACCGACGACGAGCGCGCCCTGCTCGCCGACGCCGCGGCCCTGCTGGAACGGGTGTCCGCCGAATGAGCCCGACCTTCAGCTCGCTCGAGATCCGCAACTACCGGCTGTGGTTCCTCGGCGGCTTCGTCTCGAACGTCGGCACCTGGATCGGCCGGGTCGGCCAGGACTGGCTCGTCCTCACCGTGCTGACCGCCGGCTCGGCGACCGCCCTCGGCGTCGTCACCGGCCTGCAGTTCCTCCCGTTCCTGCTGCTCGCCCCGTGGACCGGGCTCGTCGCCGACCGGTTCTCGCGCCGGCGCATCCTCCTCGTCACCCAGACGATGCTCGCGCTGACCAGCCTCGTGCTCGGCGTCCTCGCGGTCACCGGGACGGCGCAGCTGTGGCACGTCTACGCCATCGCGCTCGTCCAGGGGGTGACGACGGCCATCGACAACCCGGCGCGGCAGGTCATCGTCTCCGAGATGGTGCCGCCCGAGAAGCTCGCCAACGCGGTCGCGCTCAACTCCGCGTCGTTCAACGCCGGGCGGCTCGTCGGGCCGGGACTCGCGGGACTCGTCATCGCCTGGTGGGGGACCGGCGAGGCGCTGCTGCTCAACACGCTGACCTTCGTCTTCGTGCTCGCCGCCCTGGCCCTGCTCAACGTGGCGCAGCTGCGCTCGCCGAGCCGGCCCAAGGGGCGTGGCGGCATCCGGGAGGGCTTCGCCTACGTCCGGCACCGCCGCGACATCCAGCTCGTCATGCTCCTCGTCTTCGTGCTCGGCACGTTCGGGATGAACTTCCAGATCACGATGGCGCTGATGGCGACGAAGGTGTTCGACAAGGGCGCCGGCGAGTACGGGCTGCTCGGGTCGATCATGGCGATCGGCTCGCTGACCGCCGCTCTGCTCTCGGCGCGGCGCCGGGAGCCTCGCCTCCGGGTGCTGCTCCTCGCCCTCGTCGGCTTCACGCTGTCGGCGGCGGCCGCGGCCACGGCGCCCTCGTACTGGACCTTCGCGCTCGCGCTCGTGCCCGTGGGGCTCTCCGCCCTCACCGCGCTGACGACGGCCAACGCGATGGTGCAGACGCGCGTCGCGCCCGAGATGCGCGGCCGGGTCATGGCCCTCTACATGGCGATCTTCATGGGCGGCACACCGGCCGGCGCCCCGATGATCGGCTGGATCTCCGAGCAGTTCGGGCCGCGCTGGACGATCGGGGTCGGCGCGCTCGCGGTCGGTCTCGCCCTGGTCGGGGTGTCGGTCTGGCTGGCCCGGGCGGAGAATGTGCGGGTGAGCTACGAGTCTCAGCGCCGCCCGCGGGTCAGCGTGACCACCGCCCCGGTCCCGCCGGAGAACGCCGGCGTCCCCCTGCCCGAGCCGGCCCGGTGACGCCCAACTTCCGGCGGCGGATGACCCTCGGGGTGCTCGCCGTGCTCCTCGTCGTCGCGGTCGTCTACGCCGCCGTGCGCTGACCCGAACCTGCCCACTCATTGCGGATCCCCCACCTCGAGCCGGCCCACGGAGGGCGTGTGAGGTGGGGGATCCGCAATGAGTCGGGCGAGGGCGTCAGGACAGGCGCTCGACGACGTGCTCGACGCAGCCGATGAGCGCGGAGACGTCGTCCGGCTCCACCGCCGGGAAGCAGGCGACGCGCAGCTGGTTGCGGCCGAGCTTCCGGTAGGGCTCGACGTCGACGACCCCGTTGGCGCGCAACGTCTTCGCGACCGCGGAGGCGTCGACGGCGTCGTCGAAGTCGATCGTCGCCACGACGCGGCTGCGGTGCGACGGGTCGGTGACGTACGGCGTCGTGTAGCCGGTGCGCTCGGCCCACTCGTAGAGCCGGCCGCTGGAGTCGGCGGTGCGGGAGGTCGCCCAGTCGAGGCCGCCGTTGTCGTTGAGCCACTCCACTTGGTTCGCGAGCATGGCGAGGGTCGCGACGGCCGGCGTGTTGTAGGTCTGGTCCTTGCGCGAGTTGTCGATCGCCGTCGGGAGGCTGAAGAAGTCGGGGACCCAGCGTCCGGACGCGGCGACCTCCTCGACGCGGGCGAGCGCGGCGGGGGAGAACAGGCCGATCCACAGGCCGCCGTCGGACGCGAACGACTTCTGCGGCGCGAAGTAGTAGACGTCGGCCTCGGAGACGTCGACGGGCAGGCCTCCGGCGCCGGAGGTGGCGTCCACGAGGAGGAGCGCGTCGGCATCCGCGCCCTCGACCCGGCGGACCGGCGCCATGACGCCGGTGCTCGTCTCGTTGTGCGCCCACGCGTAGGTGTCGACGCCGGCCTCGGCGACCGGGTCGGGACGGCTGCCCGGCTCGCTCGTGATGATCGTCGGCTCCCCGAGGAAGGGGGCCTTCTTGGTGACGGAGCCGAACTTGCTCGAGAACTCGCCGAACGCGAGGTGCTGCGCCCGGTCGCGGACGAGACCGAACGCCGCGATGTCCCAGAACGCGGTCGATCCGCCGTTGCCGAGGACGACCTCGTAGCCGTCCGGCAGGTCGAAGAAGGTGGCGAGGCCCTCACGGACCGCCTTGACGAGGTTCTTGACCGGCGCCTGGCGGTGGGAGGTGCCGAGGACGGAGCGACCGATGGCGGAGAGCGCCTCCACCTGGGCGGGGCGGACCTTCGAGGGTCCGGACCCGAAGCGACCGTCGCTGGGCAGGAGGTCGGCGGGGATGGTGATGGGGGCGTCGCTCACGTGTCTCTCCGTGGTCGGTCGGCCGCCGGGAGGTCGCTCACCGGCGGTGGCGCAGGCGGGGCCGCGCCGGACGGCCGGGTCGGCGTCGCTGGCGACCGCGGCCGCCCCCATCGTCACAGGTGCCGACCGGATGCCGGACGCCGGGTCCACCAGATGGGAACGCCCCGGATCGCCCCACCCCCGACCGCTACACGGCTGAGCTCGCCGGAGACGAGCGGCGGACCACGCGGCTCGCGGCCGGCCGGTGGCTCCCCGGTGTCAGGCCTTGGCGCGGTAGCCGGGCACGTCGGACAGGGGTCGCTCGCCCGGGCCGACGTAGCGCGAGCTCGGCCGGATGAGCCGGCCGGTCTTCTTCTGCTCGAGGACGTGCGCCGACCAGCCGGCCGTGCGGGCCGCGACGAACAGCGGCGTCATCATCTCGCCGGGGACCTCGGCGAAGTCGAGGAGGACGGCCGCCCAGAAGTCGACGTTGGTCTCCATCCGACGCTCCGGGTGGCGCTCCGCGAGCTCGGCGATGGCCGCCTTCTCGAGCTCGAGGGCCACCTCGTAGCGGGGGGCGCCGAGCCGCTTGCACGTGTCGCGCAGGACGGCGGCGCGCGGGTCGTAGGCCCGGTACACCCGGTGCCCGAAGCCCATGAGGCGCTCCTTGCGGTCGAGGACGCCCTTGACGTACCTCGTCGCGTCACCCATCTCCTCGACACCCTCGATCATGTGCTGGGCCCGGCTCGGCGCGCCACCGTGCAGGGGGCCGGAGAGGGCGCCGATCGCGCCGGAGAGGCACGCGGCCACGTCGGCACCGGTCGACGCGATGACCCGCGCGGTGAAGGTCGAGGCGTTGACGCCGTGCTCGGCGGCGGAGATGAAGTACGCGTCGATGGCCTCGACGTGCTTGGGGTCCGGCTCGCCCCGCCAGCGGATCATGAACCGCTCGGGGATGGTGCGGCCCTTGTCGACCTCGGACTGCGGCACCATCGGCTTGCCGACGCCGTGCGCGGACTGGCCGATGAACGAGATCGCCATGACCGAGGCGCGGGCGAGGTCGTCGCGGGCCTGTGCGTCGTCGATGTCGAGCAGCGGCCGGAAGCCCCAGAGCGGGGCGAGCTGGGCGATCGCGGACTGGACGTCGACGCGGATGTCGCCCGTGTGCACGGGAAGCGGGAACGGCTCGGCGGGCGGCAGGCCCGGGTCCATCTCACCGTCGACGAGCAGCCCCCACACCTGGCCGAAGGACACCGTCCCGACGAGGTCGTTGATGTCGACCCCGCGGTAGCGCAGGGCGCCACCTTCCTTGTCGGGCTCGGCGATCTCGCTCTCGAAGGCGATCACGCCCTCGAGTCCGGGGTAGAAGTTCGGGTCGCTCGTGGTGGTGGAGGAAGTCATCCTGTCCCCGTTCGCTCGTCGCCGGTGTCGGGCTGGCCCATTGTGCACGCCGTCGCCCGGCGCTCCCACCCTCGGGGCCCGGGGGTGGACAGCGGCGGCCGCGGTGCGCTCCGCCGCCGAGGTCGCGCCTCAGCCGGCCCGGGGGTCGCGGACGGCCATGTCGGGGCCGCCGGCGTCGCGCAGCTCGAAGAGGTCGGAGGCCTCGATGAGCTTGCTCAGCTTGGCGTAGCCGTAGTTGCGCGAGTCGAAGGACGACTGGTTGTTGATGCGCTGGCCGACGGTGCCGATGCGAGCCCAGCCGGAGTCGTCGGCGGCGCTCTCGACGGCCCGGCGCAGCAGGGCGACGAGGCGGCGGTCGCCGCGCAGCTGGTCGCGGGTGGCGCGCTCGGGGGCAGTCCCGGTCGTCCGCTTCGCGGTGGTCTTCGTCGGGGTCTTCGCGGTGGCCTTGGCGGCGCGCTTCGCCGTGGACCTCGCGGTGGGGGCGTCGGCCGGAGCGTCCGCCGCGGGCTCGGGTGCCTCGGCTGCGGACGTGGCGGCCTGGGTGGCCCGGCGGCCGCGGGTCGTCTTCCTGGGCTCGGGCTCGTCGGCGTCCGCGGAGGCGTCGGCCTGGCCGCTGGGCGAGGAGAGCCGGTCGAGGACGAGGAAGCGGGTGCAGGCGCTCTGGAACGCGGGGGGCGTCTTGGCGTCACCGAAGCCGTAGACCGCCACACCGTGCTCGCGCAGGTGGATGACCAGTGGGGTGAAGTCGGCGTCCGAGGAGACGATGGCGAACGCGTCCGGCCGCTGCGTGTGGAGGATCTCCACGGCGTCGACGGCGAGGGCCATGTCGCTCGCGTTCTTCCCCTTGGAGGGGTCGAACTGCTGCACGGGCCGGATCGCGTTCTCGTGCAGCACCTCCTGCCATCCCTTGAGCTCGGACTTGGTCCAGTTGCCGTACGCGCGGCGGATCGTCGTCTCGCCGAGGGCGGCCAGCTCGTTGAGGATGACCTCCAGCCGGCGGGCGCGCGCGTTGTCGGCGTCGATGAGCAGCGCGATGCGCGCGGAGTCGGCCATGCGGCGACCCTAGCCGCCCCGGGACTCGGCGCGGCCCCGGTGAGGCCGTGGGGGATGATGCGGCGGTGCTGCGCTCCCTCCTCCCGGACCTCACGCCGTTCCGGCGCAGCAGGGACTACCGGCGGCTGTGGACCGGCTTCACGCTGTCGAACATCGGCTCGCAGATGGCCGTCGTCGCCATCGGGCTGCAGGTGTACGACCTCACCGGCTCCACGGCGTCGGTCGGGCTCGTCGGGCTCTTCGCCCTCGTGCCGCTCGTCGTCATGGGCCTGTACGGCGGGGCCCTCGCCGACCACCACGACCGGCGGCTGGTCGGCCTCGTCGCGACGCTCGTCGCGGCGGGGACGAGCACCGTCGCGGCGGCCCAGGCCTGGCTGGGGTCGACCTCGGTGTGGCTGCTCTACGGCATCGTCGCGGTGTGGAGCGGGGCCTTCGCGGTCTCGTCGCCGGCCCGCTCGAGCATCTACCCGCGCCTCCTCCCACCGGACCAGCTGCCGGCCGCCAACGCGCTGTCCGTCTTCGCGATGAACACCGCGCTGACCGCCGGGCCGCTGCTGTCCGGGCTGCTCGTCGACTGGGGCGGCTACCGGGCGGCGTACACGACGGACGCGGTGCTGACGCTCGCGGCGGTCCGCAGCCTGTGGCTGCTGCACCCCGTGCCGCCGGACCGGGACGAGGGGGAGGCGGCGGCGCCGCGCCGGGTCGGGGTGCGCTCGGTCCTCGACGGGTTCGCGTTCCTGCGCACCGCGCCGAACGTGCGGATGACCTTCGTCGCCGACATCGTCGCGATGCTGCTCGCCCAGCCGCGCGTCCTCTTCCCGGCGGCCGGCGCGGTGATCCTCGGCGGCGGCGCACGGACGGTCGGCGCGCTGTACGCGGCGGCGGCCGTGGGCGGCATCCTCGCGATGACCTTCTCGGGGCGGCTCGGCGGCGTGCGTCGGCAGGGCACGGCCATCCTCGTGAGCGTCGCCGGCTGGGGTGTGGGGATCGCCGGGCTGGGGGTGGCGCTGCTCGCGGCCGGTGGAGCCGTGAGCCGGGGGCACGCGCTCGTCGCGGCGCTCGCCGCGATGGCCTTCGCGGGGGCGGCGGACTCGGTGAGCTCGGTGTTCCGGACGACGATCCTGCAGTCGGCGGCACCGGACCGGATGCGGGGGCGGCTGCAGGGGGTGTTCGTCGTCGTCGTGGCCGGGGGTCCGCGCCTGGGGGAGCTCGCCGGGGGTGGGGTCGCGGCCCGGCTCGGCGAGGGCTGGACGGCGGTCGCCGGCGGGCTGGCCTGCGTGGCGGCGGTCGTCGTCCTCGCGCTCGTGCAGCCGGGGTTCGTGCGCTACGACGCACGCCGTCCGACGCCCTGACGACCGGCCCCCGGATGCGCGCCGCCCTAGGCTGGTGGCATGGACCCGCGGCGCATCGACTACACCGGCGAGGGGCTCTCCGAGGACGAGGTGCTCGAGACCCCGTACGCGCAGGTGCGGGCCTGGGTGGACGCCGCGGTGCGCCGCTCGGAGGAGGCAGCCGACGTCGTCGAGCCGCTCGCGGCGGCCGTCGCCACGGTCGACCGCCAGGGGCGCCCGAACGTGCGGACGGTGCTCCTGCGCTTCCTCGACGAGCGCGGGCCGGGGTTCGTCACCGCCCTCACGTCCACCAAGAGCCGTGAGCTGACCGGCAACGAGCACGTCGCGGCGGGCCTCACCTGGGCGGCCATGTACCGCGCGGTGCGCTTCCGCGGCCGGGCCGTCCAGCTCGGGCGCGACGAGGTCGAGGGGTACTGGCGCTCGCGCCCGTGGGGGTCACGCATCTCCGCGTGGGCGTCCGAGCAGTCGCAGCCGGTCGCGTCGCGCGCCGAGCTCGAGGCGGCCTACCGCGCGCGGGCCGCCGAGTTCCCCGACCACGGCTCGCCCGACGACGTCCCGCTGCCGGACTTCTGGGGCGGCTTCCGCATCGTCTGCGACGAGGTCGAGCTGTGGGCCGGCCGGCGCGACCGGCTGCACGACCGGCTCGTCTGGACCCGGGTCGGCGAGGGCGACCTCGGCGACGCCGGGTCGTGGGAGGTCTCGCGCCGCCAGCCGTGACCGTCACCGGGGTGGCGCTGGACCGGGAGGCGCTCAGCCGTCGGCGGCGAGCTCGGTGAGGAAGCGGGTCGCCTTGCGGCGCACGGATGCCGACCCGTGCCGGGTCTGGCGCTCGACCAGCCGGACGACGTCGGCCGGCGGCACCAGGCCTCGCTCGACGAAGGCGACGAGCGTCGCCATCGACTGCGCCGCGACGATCCAGTCGACGTCCGGGTCCTCGAGCCGGGTGGTGAGCCAGCGGACGGCGGCCGCCTCCTGTGCCGGGGTCAGGGTGAGCAGCCCGAGCAGCTGCGCGGTGTGCCACTGCACCGACGCCTGGTCGCTGCGGGTGAGGTCGGTGAGGACCCGCTCGGTGAACGGGGCGCCGCGCGCCGGGTCCTCACGAACGAGCTTCTCGAAGGTGTCGACGGCCCGCATCCGCACCCACGCGTCGTCGGTGGCGATGCAGCCGAAGAGCTCCTCGAGGCGGGCCGGGTCGCGGCGCAGCAGCTCGAGCACCTCGCCGGAGCGGCCGAGCGAGTTCGAGTGCCCGCCGGCCGTGAGCACCTGGGCGAACGGCTCCACGCGGGCAGCGTACGAGCCCGGGACCACGGCTGCACCCGGGTACCGCGCGCCTCACCCCGGAACGGTTCCCGGGTACAGCGCGGCCGTATCGGGTGACCCGATACGCGCGTGACAGCCGGGGCCGGGGCGGGCGGTTGGGAGGAGGTCAGGAGGGGAGGCGGTGGACCTTGTGCGGCGCGGCCTGGGCGCGCGGCTTGATGACGAGCAGGTCGACGTTGACGTGCGCCGGCCGGGTCGCCATCCAGGCGATGGCGTCGGCGACGTCCTCGGCGACGAGTGGCCCGGGCACGCCCTCGTACACCCTGTCCGCCCGCTCGCGGTCGCCGTCGAAGCGGGTCAGCGAGAACTCCTCGGTGTGGACCATCCCCGGGGCCACCTCGGTGACGCGCACCGGCTGCTCGACGAGCTCGAGGCGCAGCGTCTCGGTCATCACGTGGACGCCGTGCTTGGCGACCGTGTACCCGCCGCCACCCTCGTAGGCGAGCAGGCCGGCGATCGACCCGACGTTGACGACGATCCCCTCGCCGTCCGCCGCGACGAGCGCCGGCAACAGCGCCTTGGTCACCCGGAGCGTCCCGAGGACGTTGGTGTCGTACATCCGCTGCCACAGGTCGACGTCGGCGGCCGCGACCGGCTCGAGCCCGAGGGCCCCACCGGCGTTGTTGACGAGCACGTGCACGACAGGCCCGGCCGCCTCGGCGAGCCGGGCGACGTCGGCGTCGTGGGTCACGTCGCACGGCACGGCGAGGCCGCCCACCTCGGCGGCCAGGGCCTCGACCCGTTCGGCCCGGCGCGCGGCGCAGACGACGCGGTAGCCCTCGGCCGCGAGCCGGCGCGCGGTGGCGGCGCCGATGCCGCTGCTCGCCCCGGTGACGACGGCGACCCGGCGGTCGTCGCCGCTCACGGCTGCTCCCGCGGCCGGACCGACTCCGGGTCGACGGCGACCCAGGTCGCCTCGGCGCGTCCGACCATCGCGCCGTCGGCGTCGTGCAGGGTGCTCGCCGACCAGTGCCGACGACCCTCCGCCCCGCGCTGCCACGCGGTGACGACGAGCCGCTCACCCGGCTCGGGGACCCGCCAGACCTGCGCGGTCATCGTGCCGAGCACCATGGGCCGGCCCGCGATGCCGGCGGACCACCCGCCCGGGCAGTCGAGCGCGGCCCACACGACCGGCCGGCTCACGTCGTCCGGGACCGTCCACGTCGTCGCGTAGCGGCCCGACCCGTCGGCGAGCGGTCCGGGGCGCAGCCGCAGCCCGTCACCGTCGGCGCGCCCGGTGCCGCACGAGAAGCAGGTCGGGAAGGGGTGGTCCTCGGCGCCCTCGTACCGCTCCTCGGCGGCGTGCGCCTCGTCCCACGACGCCGGCGCCGGCACCGGCTCGTCGAGCTCGGCGACCGCGGTGCCGGTCGCGACGAGGACGTCCCCGTCGAGCAGCCGCAGCACCGAGGTGCCGGTCAGCGGGTCGGGGTCGTCGCCGACGACGGGCATCGGGCGCTCCAACGGTGGGGGCGCCGAGAGCCGGACGCTCACCGCCGGCAGCGGGCCGGACGTGCGCACGTGGGCGGCGAGCGACCCGCTCACCCAGCCGCCGTTGCCTGACTCGGGGGGCCCGCAGTAACGGCGGGGGACGGTGAGCTCCACGACGGTCAACGTACCCACGGCCACGCCGCCCGTCGTGTTGCGTGCGTCACTCGCCCCATCGCGCCGGCCGACCAAGTATCTTGACATCAAGAGAAAGGGGAGGGATGGCGGACGAGGAGTTCTCGCTGCGGCGCGTGGCCGTGCCGGCCTTCGGCCCGACCGCGCTCTGGTCGGTCGGTATCGGCGCGACGCTTCCGGTCATCGCGCTGAGCGCCCGTGACCTCGGCGCCACGGTCGCCGTCGCGGCCCTGTTCGTCGGCCTCCAGACCGTCTCCGAGCTGGTCAGCGCGGTGCCCGCCGGGGTGCTCGTGGACCGGATGGGGGAGCGGCGCGCCCTCGTCGTCGCAGGCCTCGCCGACGCGGCCGCCTCGCTGCTCGCCATGCTCGCACCCTCCCTCTGGGTGTACGCGGTGGCGATGGTGCTCGCCGGTCCCACGGGGGCGGTCTTCCTCCTCGCCCGGCAGTCCTACCTCACCGCCGCGGCGCCCGAGTCGATGCGGGCCCGGGCGATGTCGACGCTCGGGGGCATCGGCCGGATCGGCCTGTTCGTCGGGCCGTTCCTCGGAGCGCCGGTCGTCGAGCGGTACGGGCCGCAGGCGGCCTTCGGCATCTCGGTGGCCGGCGGCCTCCTCGCCGCCCTCGTCGCGCTGCTGTCGCGCGACCTCGAGGCCCACGTCCACGGGGCACCGGCGGACGGAGCGCCGGCGCGGGCCGGGGTCCTCGACGTGGCGCGCCGGCACCGGGCCGTCCTCCTCACCGTCGGTCTCGGGGTCCTGGCGATCGGCCTGGCCCGCTCCTCCCGGGTCGTCGTCGTGCCCCTCTGGGCCGAGCACGTCGGGCTCTCCGCGGCGCAGACCTCCCTCGTCTTCGGCGCCGCCGGGCTCGTCGAGGTGCTCCTCTTCTACCCGGCGGGCTCGCTGATGGACCGCCGGGGCCGGGTGTGGGTGGCCCTCCCGGTCACCGTCCTCCTCGGGCTCGGGCTGCTCGTCCTGCCGCTGACCTCCTCGCTCACCGCGGTGGGGGCGGTGGCCGGCGTCATGGCGGTCGGCAACGGCCTCGGGTCCGGCATCGTCATGACCCTCGGCGCCGACGCCGCGCCCGCGCACGGCCGGGCCGCCTTCCTCGGGGTGTGGCGGCTGCTGTCGCTCGTCGGCCACAACGGCGCCTCGGTCGTCGTCGGCGCGGTGGCCGCCGTCGCGTCCATCGGCACCGCGAGCGTGGCCGTCGGGGTGCTCGCCCTCCTCGGGGGTGGCTGGCTGCTGCGCTGGCTCCCGGCGTACGACCCGCGGCGGCGCGGCGTCGGCGTCGGCGCGTCAGATTAGGCTTGCCTGCGTGACCGACCTCATCGACACCACGGAGATGTACCTCCGCACCATCTTCGAGCTCGAGGAGGAGGGCATCACGCCGCTGCGCGCCCGGATCGCCGAGCGGCTCGGCCACTCCGGCCCCACCGTCTCCCAGACCGTCGGCCGGATGGAGCGCGACGGCCTGCTCGCCGTCGCCGGCGACCGCCACCTCGAGCTGAGCGACGAGGGGCGTCGGCTCGCGACCCGCGTCATGCGCAAGCACCGCATCGCCGAGCGGCTGCTCGTCGACGTCATCGGCCTGGAGTGGGAGTACGTCCACGACGAGGCGTGCCGCTGGGAGCACGTGATGTCCGACCGCGTCGAGCGCAAGATCCTCGCGATCCTCCCCGACCACCTCGAGTCGCCGTACGGCAACCCGATCCCCGGGCTCGACGAGCTCGGGGAGGTCGGGGACCCGGTCGACTTCCGCTCCGGGCTGTCCACCCTCGACGAGGTCGCCGCCGAGGAGCCGGCCACCGTCGTCGTGCGGCGCATCGGCGAGCCCGTGCAGGTCGACCACGAGGCCCTCGCCCTGCTCACGAGCGCCGGACTGCTCCCCGGCCAGCCGGCCCGGGTGCGGCGCGACGGCAACCGGGTCGTCGTCTTCCGGGAGGGCGCCGAGGAGTCCACGGGCGTCTCCCTGCCGGTCGACATCGCCGGGCACGTCTTCGTCGCGTCGGCCTGACCGCGCGGGGCCGCCCACCGCCTCGACCGATCGGCCTGTCGCGTTACCGAAACGTGACATCGCCCGGCGGGGTGCCGTACGGTGTCCGCTGAGCCGAACCCACCCCGGAAGTAGATCTGCCGTGCCCCACCCCTCTCGTGCCCCAGGCCGGCGCCGTGCGCCCGGCCGCGTCAAGCGACTGCCCGACGGCTTCCCCCGCCTCGGCGCGTCGTGGGCCGCCAAGTCCGCCGCGAGCCTCTGCGTCGTCAGCGGCGTGGCCGTGGCGCTCACCGTCCCTGCCGAGCTGGCCGACGCGGAGGCCGACACGCCGGTCGCCGCCCCCGCCGACGCGGCCGCCGTCGCGCTGACCGGTCGCGCCGCCCCGGTCGCCGCGGCCCGCTCCGAGCGCCGCGCGGCCCCCGCGCCGGCCGTCGCGGCGCCCGACGGCGTCACCCCGGTGGCCCCCGGCGCGGTCGGGGTCGCGGGGGTCAAGGCCGTCGCCCAGCCGAAGAAGCCGGACCCCAAGGACCCCTCGACCTTCGCCGCCGCCGGCTCGTGGTCGGGCCGGACCACCGGCAAGTGCACGAGCATCGGGCTCATCCCCAAGGCCGTCGCCGTCTGCTCGGCGGTCGACTCGCTCTTCGGGCCGCCGACGATCGGTGGTCGCCGCGCCAGCAACGACGAGCACGGCACCGGCCAGGCCATCGACTTCATGATCGCCAACGACGCCCAGGGTGACGCGATCGCCGCCTGGGTGCAGTCCCACGTCGGCCAGTTCAACGTCAAGTACCTCATCTGGCAGCAGCGCTACTGGGCCCCGGGCGAGGGCTGGAGCCTCATGGAGGACCGCGGCTCGCCCACGGCCAACCACATGGACCACGTGCACGTCACCGTCAACTACTGACCGTCCCGACGAGGCACCCGAGGCGCCGCCGGACCCCTGGTCCGGCGGCGTCTCCCCCTTTTCCGGCACTCGCGGCCGACATCGTTGTCAACGGCGCGCTCGTGCTCGGCCGGGCTCCCAAGAACCTCCTGAGAAGGGTCTCCGTCACCTTTTTGTGACCTTCCCGTGATCCCTGTTAGGTTCGTCCTGCCCGTCGCCCCGGACGCCGGGCACCTGCAGTGGGACCGCCTAGTCCTGCCCCCGCTGCAGGGTCGTCTCTCACGAGTCCGCTGGCAGGAGCGGGGGAACCACTTCGGAGCCACGGTCTCGACCGCGACTCCTCGGGGTGAAGCCGGCACGGTCCACCAGGGCCCACGCCGGCCGGGCAACCTCAGCCCGAACCCGACAGCTCACCTCGTAGGCACTTGAGAGGTCCCATCGTGTCCGAGCACACCCGCGCCGGTCGGCATCGCCAGACCGTCCGCTACAACCCCGTCTCCGAGATCTCGTCGATCGTCAAGGCCGCCGGCGAGACCGGGGCGCGCGTCTCCGCCGTCCTCGCCGCCTCCGGTGGCCTCGTCGCGACGTTCGCCCTCCCGGCCCAGGCCGCGAGCCACGCCTCGTCCGCGACCATCGCCCACACCGCGACCGCCGCGCCGGCACCGTCGCAGGCCGCCCTCGCCGCCCTCCCCGCGGTCGTCGCCCCCGAGGCCGCCGCCCCGGAGAAGCACGCCCCGGCACTCGGCGTCGTCGGCATCAAGGCCGTCGCGAAGCCGAAGCCGAAGCCCAAGCCGGCCCCGGTCCGTACCGAGAGCAGCGCGAGCCGCTCGACCCAGCGCGTGCCGCTCGCGAACGTCAAGCAGTCCTCGAGCGAGATCGTCAACATCGCCCGCACCCTGCTCGGCATCGCCTACTCCTACGGCGGCACGAGCCCGTCCACCGGGTTCGACTGCTCCGGCTTCACCCAGTACGTCTTCGGCAAGGCCGGCATCTCGCTGCCCCGCACCGCCGCCGACCAGCAGGCCGCGGCCACCCCGGTGAGCAACCCGCAGCCCGGCGACCTCGTCTTCTTCGGGTCGCCCGCCTGGCACGTCGGCATCTACACCGGCAACGGGATGATGATCGACTCCGGCAAGCCCGGCGAGGTCACGACCGAGCGCGCGATCTTCTCGGGCGTCAGCGGCTACGGCCGCTTCTGAGCCACCCCCGACGCGCCCCGGACCCCGCGGTCCGGGGCGTCGTCGTGCCCGGGGTCGGATGACGCGGTCGGGCGGTCACGCGTCGGGCGGTGAGGTGCCGGCGGACCGGGCGAGGGCCGCGGTGAACGCGTCGAGCAGCCGGTCCGAGACGAGGACGAAGCGCACGAGGTCCGGGGCGTCGTGCTCGGCGAGGTCGGCGCGGGCCGCCGCCACGAGGACCTCCGCCGCCTCGTCCGCCGGCCAGCCGTAGGCGCCGGCCCCGACCGCCGGGAACGCCACCGACCGCGCCCCCAGACCGCGCGCGACGGCCAGGCTCCGGGTGACGCAGGACGCGAGGAGGGCGGGGTCGGTCTGGCCGCGGTGCCGGTTCGGGCCGACCGTGTGGACCACCCAGCGGCAGGGCAGGCCGCCCGCGCCGGTGGCGACGGCGTCACCGACCGCCAACCCCTGCGGGTGCGTCGTGCGGCGCAGCCGCCGGCACTCCTCGAGGAGGGCCGGCCCCGCCGCAGCGTGCAGCGCACCGTCCACCCCGCCGCCGCCGAGCAGCGTGGAGTTGGCGGCGTTGACGACGGCGTCGACCCGCTGGGCGGTCAGGTCGTCGCGGACCGCCTCGAGCCGCGACACCGGCGGCCTCAGCCGGCGCGCAGGGCGTCGAGGGTCGAGGCCACCCGGCGCTCGCGGGTCTCGGGCTTCTTCGCGGCGAGGAGGGCCTCGACGTGCCTGCGCTGGTGGCTGTAGGACAGGGCGGCCCACGCGGTCGCCGCGGCGGGGTCGGCCGCGAGGGCCGCGGCGAGGTCGGCGGGCACCTCGACGGTCCGCGGCGCCGTGTCCACCTCCACCGTGACCGTGTGCGTCTCCCCGGCGGCGATCCCGGTGGCCTCGCGGACCGCGGCGCTCGCGCCGAGCCAGTACGCGCCCCCCATGGCGGCGATGCTCGTGCGCCACGAGTGGCCGGCGACGGTGGCCAGCACCTTGGGACGGCGCCCGGCGGCGAGGGCCTCGACGACGGCGTCCGGCACCTCGAAACCGGTCGTCGTCCGCCCGGTGGCCTGCAGCTGCGTCGTGAACTCCATGCCCGCAGTGTGCCGGAGACGGGGCGCCACCGCGCGGCCCGCGCGGCGTACCGTGCCCGGGTGGGCGACGACGGGCCGGACCTCGAGCGCACGGCCGACGGGCGGTACGTCGTCGTCGACGGCCGGCGCTGGCGGGCCAGCGACCCCGGCATCCCGGACCGCCTGCGCGCCGAGCTCGTCGCCGAGCTGATGACCGCCCGCCGGCTCGTGCGGACCGAGGGCGACGCGGCCCGGCACCGGGTGCACGACGCCAAGGTGGCCCTCGGCGAGCGCGGCGAGCCCTGGTGGGAGGAGGCCTCCGGCGAGGGCCGTTCCGAGCGGGTCCTCGCCACGGCCCGAGCGCTGCTGAGGCACCGCCCGGACGGCACGACCTGCCCGAGCGAGGTCGCCCGGGTCGTCGGTGGCGAGGGCTGGCGGTCGCTGACCCCGAGGGTCCGGGCGCTGGTCCACGGCCTCCCGGCCGACGGCGCGCTGCGGGTCCTCCAGCGCGGCGAGCCGGTCGGGCCCGGCGCGCAGGGACCGGTGCGCATCGGGCGCGGGCCGAGCTTTCCGGACTGAGCCATCGGTGCCCGGACCGCTGCGGTGTGAGGTGCGCCCGAGGACTGTTCCGGGGGCATCCGGACGGCGCTATCGTCGGAGGCGGTGGGTGGCGACGGGCCCCGTGCGGGCGTTCGACCGGCCGCCGCGGTCCCGGACCTCGCGACGGCCGACGAGTGGTGCCGTGAGGCGGTCGAGCGGTCCCCGGACGGCATGCTGCTCGTCGAGGACGGCGTCGTCGTCCACGTCAACGCGACCCTCGAGGCGATGAGTGGCTGGAGCCGTGCCGACCTCGTCGGGAACCCGCTCGAGACGCTCGTCCCCGAGGGCGTCCGCGCCCGGCACGCCGGGCTGCGCCGGGGCTACGCGCGCGCACCGCGCCCTCGCGCGATGGGCGAGGGGCTCGACCTCGTCCTGCAGCGCGCCGACGGCGTCCGGGTGCCGGTCGAGATCGCCCTCGCCCCGCTCATCGTCGCCGGCCGCGAGGTGACGATCGCGACGGTGCGTGACGTGACGGGCCGGCGGGCCGAGGAGGCCCAGCAGGCCCGGCTCGCCCTCATCCTCGACCTCGTGCCGGACAGCGTCGTCGTCGTCCACCTCGCGACCGGCCGGATCGAGGCGGTCAACCGCGCGGCGACGACCCTCCTGGGCTACTCGACCGAGGAGCTGCGCGGGATGTCGACCAGCGAGCTGACGCCTCCGGACGACGCGGCCGCCGGGCCGGTGCTGTGCACCGACGGCCAGGACCTGCACGCGCAGCGGCTGCTGACCCGCGCCGGGGAGGTCGTCGACTGCGAGGTGCACGCGAGCCGGCTCCCGGGCGCCGAGGGTGAGGTGCTCGTCAACGTGGTCCGCGACGTGCGCTCCCGGCTGGCCCTCGAGCGGCGGCTGCGGGAGAGCGAGCAGGCGCAGCAGCGCCTCGCCCTCCTCGAGGAGCGCCAGCGGATCGCCCGCGAGCTGCACGACACCGTCATCCAGGACGTCATCGGCGTCGGGATGGAGCTGAGCGCGGAGGTCGACCGGGCCACCGACCACGAACGCCGGCAGCGCGACCTCGACCGCATCACCCGGCTCGAGGAGGTGACCCGCAACCTGCGGCGAGCGATCTTCGAGCTGCGGGGCTCGGCCCGGCGGGGCCCGGTGGTCCGCGAGGTGACCGACCTCGTCGCGGAGGCCTCCCGGGTGCTCGGCCACGTCCCGTCGGCCACCTTCTCCGGCGCGGTCGACGGTCTGCCGTCCGAGCTCGTCGACGACGTCCTCGCAGCCCTGCGCGAGGCACTGTCCAACACGGCCCGGCACGCCCATGCGGCGCGGACCGAGGTCTCGCTCACCGTCACCGAGGACGGAGTGACCCTCGTCGTCGACGACGACGGGGTCGGCCCCGCCGGCGTGGAGCATCCCGGCTACGGGCTCGGCAACCTCGAGGAGCGGGCCCGACGGCACGGTGGGACCGTCGAGGTCGGCCCGTCGCCGCAGGACGGCACCCGGGTCCGCTGGGCCTGCCCGCTCCCTGCTCCGGCGCCCGGCTGAGCCGGGACAATCGTCACTGGCCGGTGGTCCCCCCGGTCCGTGAGGCTCGAGGGGCAACGCCGGACCCGGGTCGCCCCCTCGCCCCGGGTCCACCCGTCAACGGAACGGAGTGGACGCCGTGGTCGTCCCCGAGGTCGAGCGCCTGCGTGACGCGTCGATGTCGCGGCCCCCGCGGTCCCGGTCCTTCCTGCCGGCCCACGGGCCGATGACGGGCCGGCCGTGGTCCGCCACCCCGGGCGTCGTGGTCGCACCGCGATCCCTTCGAGCCCCATCACCGGCAGGGCTCGCCGGAACGGTCCCCGTGGTGGTCCGGACCGTCCGGGCGGTGTGACCCCGGAGGGCCGGGACGAGCGAGGGCGCCCGTCCGGTCCTCCGGCGCGGGGGGTGGGTCGTCGGGCAGGGGACGACCCACCCCGGTGCGCACCGGGCACCCCGAGCCCCGCCTCCCTCAGCCCTCGCGCCGCGCCATGAAGACGGCGGCCTGGGTGCGCCTGGTGAACCCGAGCTTGGCGAGCACGTTGGTCACGTGGTTGCGGACCGTCTTCTCCGAGATGGCGAGGTGCTCGCCGATCTGGGCGTTGGTCAGGCCCTCGACGACGAGGTCGAGCACGCGGCGTTCGCGCGGGGTGAGGGAGGAGACCGCGAGCTCCTCCATGCGCGCCCTCTCCGGCCGCGGGCGGATGCCCTCCTCGAGGCCCGGGGCGACCGTCTCGCCGGCGGCGACCCGGTGCACGGCGTCGACGAGCTCGGAGCCACGGATCTGCTTGAGGATGAACCCGGACGCGCCGGCGAGGGCCGCGGCCGTGCGCGCCTCCTCGTCGTCGAAGCTGGTCACCATGAGCGCGCGCACGTGGTCGTCGCGGGCGCGCACCGTGCGGCAGACCTCGATGCCCGACCCGTCGGGCAGGCGCACGTCGAGGAGCGCGACGTCCGGGCGGAGGGCGGGGATGCGCCGGGCGGCCTCGGCCGCGGAGCCGGACTCGCCGACGACCTCGATCTCGGGGTCGGCCTCGAGCACGTCGTGCAGGCCGCGGCGGATCAGCTCGTGGTCGTCCAGGAGGAAGACTCGCGTGCGGTGCCCGGCGCGGGCGGCGGGCCCGGAGGTCGTCGCGCGATCCGAGGTGGGCGTGAGTCCGGTCATGCCGCGCCTCCCGTCCGTCCGGGGTCCCGTCCCGACTCTACGCCCGCGCGTGGGTGCGTCAGGGCACGCCGTGGTCGACCCCACGTCGAGGGGCGCCCGCGCGCGCCGCCGTCGTCACGCGATGGCGGGTGGGTGGGTCACACGTAGACCGCGGACCCGGTCTCCGACCAGGGCGGCGGGGCCGGCACCGCCGGGTAGACGACGAGGTGCCGACCGCCCCGCAGCCGGTCGAGCCGAGCCCGGCTCCGGCCGCTCGGGCCGGCGACGGCGAGCACGCCCCCCGCCGTGGCGACGCGTTCCTGGAGGCGGACGAGCACCGGCAGCGAGGCCGCACCCAGCTCGACCCGGCTGAGGTCGAGCACCACCGTGCGGCAGCCCCGGCCCAGGGCGGCCTCGACGGCGCGCTCGAGAGTCGCCTCGGTGGACTCGCACGGTGACGCGGTGAGGGTCAGCGTCGCGGCGGGAGCACCCGGCCGGGCCGGGGGACGCGCCGGACCAGCGGAGAGAGTCGTGTCCTGGGGCATCCCGGCCTCCCGTGTCGTCGTCCTCCCACGGTGCGGCATCACCTCCGGCACGGGGAGGGACGAACGTCCCGGGTCGCGGGCCCCGGCCGGGGGTTCCCCACGGGCGGCGCCGGGTAGCGTCGGGACGTGGAGCTCTGTGACGCCGTCGTCGTCGGTGCCGGCCCGAACGGTCTGGTCGCCGCCATCGCGCTCGCGGACGCAGGCTGGGAGGTCCTCCTCGTCGAGGCACAGGACACCCTCGGGGGAGCCGTCCGCAGCGCCGAGGTCATCGCCCCCGGGGTCGTCACCGACCTCTTCAGCGCCTTCTACCCCCTCGCCGCGGCCAGCCCGGTCATCCGCGACCTCGGGCTGGAGGAGCACGGTCTCGTCTGGCGGCGCTCGCCCGACGTGCTGGCCCACCCGCTCCCGGACGGCACCTGTGCGGTCCTCCATCCCGACGCCGAGGACACCGCCGAGCGACTGGAGCGGGAGGCGGCCGGGGACGGCGACGCGTGGCTGCGGATGGTCGAGCAGTGGCAGCGGCTGCGCGACCCCCTGCTCGACGCCCTCTTCACGACCTTTCCGCCGGTGCGACCGGGGCTGCGGCTCGCGCGGGTCCTGCGGGCGGCGGAGGCCCTCGACCTCGCCCGCCGCCTGGCCCTGCCGGTGCGACGGCTCGTCGCGGAGGAGTTCCGCGGTCGGGAGGCCGGGCTGCTGATCTCCGGCAACGCCGCACACACGGACGTGCCACCGGACGCCGCGGGCAGCGCCCTCTACGGCTGGCTGCTGACGATGCTCGCGCAGGACGTCGGTTTCCCGGTGCCCGAGGGCGGCTCCGGCCGGCTGTCGGCGGCGATGGCGTCGCGGTTCACTGCGGCGGGCGGGCGGGTGCTCACCGGCGTCGCCGTGGAGCAGGTCGAGGTCCGCGGCGGCCGAGCGACGGGCGTCGCCCTCGCCGACGGGCGCCGGGTCGGTGCCCGGCGCGCGGTCGTCGCCGACGTGTCGGCCCCGGCCCTGTTCGACCGGCTGCTGCCCGGCTCCGCGGTGCACCCGCGGCTGCGTGAGCGGATGCATCGCTTCGAGTGGGACCCCTCGACCCTCAAGGTCAACTGGGCTCTTTCACAACCCGTCCCGTGGTCGGCACCGGGGGCGCGGTCGGCGGGAACCGTCCACCTCGGCGTCGATGCGGACGGGTTCGTGCGGGCCTCGGCAGACCTGACGACGGGCCGCGCGCCGGCCTCCCCCTTCGTCCTCTTCGGCCAGATGGCCGTGGCCGACCCCACGCGCACCCCGCCGGGGACCGAGACGGCCTGGGCCTACACGCACCTGCCACGCGGCCTGGCCCACGACGCCGACGTCCTCGCGCGCCAGGTCGAGGCGGTCGAGCGGGCGGTCGAGGAGGTTGCTCCCGGCTTCGCCGCGTCCGTCACCGGCCGGCTCGTCCAGCGCCCGGAGGACCTCGAGGCCGCGGACGCCAACCTCGACCGCGGCGCCATCAACGGCGGGTCGTCGGCCCTGCACCACCAGCTCGTCCTCCGGCCGGTGCCCGGCCTGGGTCGCCCGGAGACGCCGGTGGCGGGCCTCTACCTCGGGTCGGCCGCGGCCCACCCCGGGGGCGGGGTCCACGGAGCCTGTGGCTGGAACGCGGCCCGGGCCGCGCTGGCCGACCACGGCCGGGCGGGCGTGGTGCACCGCGCGCTGGTCCACACGGCGTGGGAGCGGGTCCTCGGGCCGGGGCGGCTCAGCCGTCGCTGACCTCGTGGCGGGGGTGGGGGTGGCCGGCGGGGTCGCGGCGTTCGGCGAGCAGGGCCAGCCGGCGCAGGGTCTCGACGTTGCGCGGGTGGATCGCGGCCTGGCGCACCGGGGTCGGGAGCAGCGCCCCCGGACCGGAGACGGCGTCCTCGCGGAGGGTGACGACGCACCCGGTGCCCTCGGGACGCAGCTCGAGGAGGACGTGCGCCTCGCCGAGGGGCCACCCCTTGGCGCGCAGCAGGAGCATCCGCTCGGGCTCGGCGTCCTCGACGTGCGTCGTGTCCGAGAGGAGCAGCGGCCAGAGCCCCACGCTGTGCTCGATGCGCGACCCTACCGCCGGCCAGCCGGGGTCGACGGCCCGCACCCGCGCCGCCCCGACCACCCAGGTCGGGTAGGCCCAGCCGTCGGCCAGGACGGCCCACACGTCGGCCGGTGGCGCCGCCACGAGGCGGTGGACGGGGGGTCGGTGCGCGACGGGGGTCGTCATGCCCCACGACTACCCGCCCAGCGGGACGGGAAACGGCCGGTGGCAACGGCCCGCGGCCGGTCGCCGAGGGCCTTGCTCACGAACGGTTTTGGGCGGTCGGTCCTCGGGTAGCCGTCGAGCGACCCCACGAGAGGAGCACGACGATGAGGGCTGTGACCTGGCAGGGCCGACGCGACGTCCGGGTGGAGGAGGTGCCCGACCCGCGCATCGAGGAGCCGGGCGACGCCGTCATCCGGGTGACGAGCACCGCGATCTGCGGCTCCGACCTGCACCTGTACGAGGTGCTCGGCGCCTTCATGAACCCGGGCGACGTCCTCGGCCACGAACCGATGGGCATCGTCGAGGAGGTGGGGCCGGACGCCGGTGACCTCCGTCCGGGCGACCGCGTCGTCATCCCGTTCCAGGTCTGCTGCGGCCACTGCTGGATGTGCGAGCACGGGCTGCAGTCGCAGTGCGAGACCACCCAGGTGCGCTCCCAGGGCAACGGCGCCGCTCTCTTCGGCTACTCCGAGCTGTACGGCTCCGTTCCGGGCGGCCAGGCGCAGTACCTCCGCGTGCCGCAGGCCGCGTACACGCACGTCAAGGTCCCCGAGGGCCCCGCGGACGAGCGGTTCCTGTACCTCTCCGACGTGCTGCCGACGGCGTGGCAGGGCGTGCAGTACGCCGCCGCCGACCCGCGCCGCACCCTCCTCGTCCTCGGGCTCGGCCCGATCGGCGACATGGCCACCCGGATCGCCCGCCACCTCGGCGTCGAGGAGGTCATGGGGGTCGACCGGGTCGACGCCCGTCTCGACCGGGCGCGTGACCGCGGAGTGCGCGTCCTCGACGAGCGCGAGGACGACGTCGTCGACGCGGTGATGGAGCTGACCTCCGGGCGGGGTGCGGACGCCGTCCTCGACGCGGTCGGCATGGAGGCCCACGGGTCGCCGGTCGCCAAGGGGCTGCAGAGCGTCGCGGCCGCCATGCCGGACGCGGTCGGTGCGGCGATGGCCAAGACCGTCGGCGTCGACCGGCTGGCTGCGCTCACCACCGCGATCGCGGCGGTGCGGCGCGGCGGGACCATCTCGCTCAGTGGTGTGTACGGCGGTGCGGCCGACCCCCTCCCGATGCTCACGATGTTCGACAAGCAGGTGACACTGCGCATGGGGCAGGCCAACGTCAAGCGCTGGGTGCCGGACATCCTGCCGCTGCTCACCGACGACGACCCCCTCGGCGTCGACGAGTTCGCGACGCACCGGCTCTCCATCGAGGAGGCGCCGCAGGCCTACGAGACCTTCCAGGCCAAGGAGGACGGCATGGTCAAGGTCGTCCTCTCCCCGCACCGCGACTGACACAGCGGCACCGACGAGGCCCGCCCGGGCGCCGGGCGGGCCTCGTCGCGTCCGGGCGGCGGATCAGCCGTGGTCGTCGGGCGGCCGGCTACCCGGGCGGTCGACCGACACCCGACGCATCCTGGTTCTGGCGGTGGGCCGCGCGGCGGCCGGGACCCGCGAGCACGCGGAGCGCGCGGCTGCGCCGGCCCAGCTCGTGACCCTCGGTGGCCGGGGTGTCGGTGCGCCGCCAGTCGCGCTCCGGCGAGGTGCCGGGGAGGAGCCGCGCCGCGAGCCCGAGGGCCCGCACCGTCGTCGCGGGCGCGACGCCGTGCACGCGCCGCGCCACGGCCACCCAGGGGGAGGTGCTGACGACGGGCCGACCGGCCAGCACCCCGTCGACGATGCGCCGGGCGGCGCGGTCGACCGGCAGGCTGAGGAGCGGCCACGTCGCCCCCGGCGCGAACCAGCCGTCGTCGACCTCCGCGTCGCCGGTGAACCGGGCGTGGACGTGGCCACCGGTGCGCATCAGCCACGGGGTCACCGACGTCGCCGTCACCCCAGTGCCGGCGAGCTCCGCGGCCAGGCCCTCGGCGAGCCCCACGGCGCCGAACTTCGCGACCGAGTAGGGCAGCAGGCGCGGCACGGCCACCAGCCCACCGACCGAGGACACGACCCCGATCCGCCCGTGTCCGCGCTCCCGCATCGAGGGGAGCACGGCGAACGCCAGGTGCACCGGTCCCCAGAGCATCGTGTCGACGGCCTCGTGCAGATGGCCGAGGGTGACGCCCTCGAGGCCGCCCACGCCGATGACCCCGGCGACGTGGACCGCCGCGTCGATGCCACCGTGCTCGGAGAGCACCGAGCCGACCACCGCGCCGACCGCGTCGGGGTCCCGGACGTCACAGGTGTGCGGCCGGAACGGACCGCCGGGGCCGCCGAACGACGCCTCCGCGCGGGCGAGGGTGGCCGCGTCACGACCGGTGGCGTGGACGAGGTACCCGCGCCCGACGAGCTCGCGGCACACCTGGAGCCCGAGACCGCGGGACCCGCCCGCCACGACGGCGACCGGGCGGTGGTCCGGTGTCGGGTGCATGTTCCTGGCCATGCGGAGGGGGTACCCCCCGCCGTGGACGAGCACACCGGGCGAGGACGACGAATGCCGGGCGGGGTCGGGGGTATGGGCAGCAGCACGATCTGCGGTTGAGGATCTCGTCGCGGTCAGGAGGGAGCAGAGGTGCAGCGCACGCAGGAGGCATCGGTCGAGGCGCTCGTCCACGCGGTCGTCGACGCGCACCTGCGGATCCGTGACCTGGTCCGCGGTCTCGCCCACGCGAAGGCCGGAGGGCGGGTCGAGCCGGGAGCCCGGTTGATCGGCCGGCTGGCCGTGCACCTGGCGGCCGAGCGGGTGGCCCTGGACCCACCGGGCTCGCCGCACCCCGCAGCCCTGGTCGAGCACGAGCGCGCGCTCACCGAGGCGGTGGAACGGCTGGACGACCTCGGGCCCGACGGCCGCTCCTTCGCCGTTCCCCTCGGGCTGCTCGCCGACGCGCTGGTACGGCACGTGGACGCGGTGGAGCGTGACGTGCTGCCCCGGTTCGCCGCCTCGCACGACGACGCCGACCTTCGTCGTGCGGTGGAGGTGCTCGGGATGGTCGACGCCGTCGACGCGGCCGAGGCGAGTTCCGCCCCAAGGGAACTGGTGGGTTTCGGGCACCGGCTGCGGGAGCTGCGCACCCTCTTCGAGGAGGCGCTGCGCGGCTGACTCGAGAACTCCTCGTCCCGAAAGCCCCACGGACCGCTCGTCCGTGGCACGGTCGAGGTCTCGGTCAAGACACCGGCCGTCTCGGGTCAGACAGTGTGCCCTCCCCGATCGACGGAGGATCGACATGACCCTGCCCGATTCCGCCACCCGCCGCCACCCGTACGCGTCCGGCGACGCAGAGGTGGAGGAGCTCCTGACACTGCGACGGGAAGCGGACGACCCCGAAGCGCAGCGCCTGCTGACCGACGCCGTCATCGAGCGCACCATCTCTCTGGCTGACGGTCTCGCACACCGCTACTCGAGTCGAGGGCTCGACCGCGACGACCTCGAGCAGGTTGCCCGCACGGCTCTCGTCGCAGCCGTGGCCCGCTACCGGCCCGGCTCGACGTCGGGCTTCGTCGCCTTCGCGGTACCCACCATCACCGGCGAGCTCAAGCGCCACTTCCGCGACTGCGGCTGGGTCGTGCGGCCACCCCGACGCGTGCAGGAGCTGCGCGCCGAGGTGGTCGTCGCCGAGGAGGAGCTCAGGCACCGGCTCGGCCGGGACGCGACGCTGGCGGAGGTGGCGGACCTGCTCGACTGCGCCACGGAGGACGTGGAGAGGGCACGAGCCTGCAGCAGCGGGTTCCGGCCAGCGTCGCTCGATGCACCGGCCCCGGCCGGTGGAACCGCGGGGGACCGGCTCCCGGAGGCGGGTGACGCGTTCCTCCGGCTGGAGATGCACGCCGACCTCGAGGCAGCCCTGAGGGGCCTGCGTGAGCGCGATCGTCGCGTGGTCCGCCTCCGCTTCGTCGAGGAGCGGACCCAGGCGGAGATCGGGCGTGAGCTCGGGGTGAGCCAGATGCAGGTCTCCCGCATCCTCTCCCGCATCCTCACCCAGCTGCGCGGGACCCTCGGCGTCGCGGCCGCCTGAGCGGACGGGGAAACGGTTCCCCCCGGAGGACCGTTTCCCCACCCCACGTCCCGGGTACTCGTGCGTCACGTCGGACCGAGCGGGTCCGCACCCGACCGGGAGGAGCGGCGATGTCGAGCTCGATGGTCGTCCTCGCGCAGCGCCACGTCCCGGACGACGTCCCCACGAGCGCGAGGCGGCGATGAGCGCCGCCGCCCGGCTCAGCGACGTGGGGTCCGCGAGCTGCCGGCGCTGCGGGCGGCACGTGGGGACGCTGCGCGCCGAGCTGTCACTCGTCCCCGGCGTCCGGCCGGCCCTCTTCTGGGCCGACGCCGCGCGGCAGTGCACCTGCCCGGGGACGACCCTGCCTCGGCCCTCGATGCTCACCTCGGCGGTCCGGGTCCGGGTGCGTGAGGTCCTGGCCGTCGCCGCGGGGGCCCACCCGTGGCAGGAGCTCACGGCCCGACGCCCGGTCGACATCGTGGTGTGAGAGCGGGGTGTGTGCGCCGCCCGGTCGCGGGGTAGCGGCAGGGCGCCACGGCGTCGCCGTGGCGCGGCGGCCCCTTCCTCGGGCCGCCGGCCCGTGAGAAGGAGACCCCGATGACTGCCGAGATCCCGGCCCAGACCCAGGAGTGGCCCGGTCGTACCGACGCCCTCGACCCGCGCCCGGACCACGGTGAGGAGTCGTGGACGGGGCGTGACCGGTTCGTCGGCAAGCGGGTCCTCGTGACCGGGGGCGACTCCGGCATCGGGCGGGCGGTCGCGGTGACCTTCGCCTACGAGGGGGCAGCCCTCGTCGTGACGCACCTGCCGGAGGAGGCGGAGGACGCCCGCGAGACGGTCGCGGCGGTCGAGGCCGCGGGGGGCCGGGCGGTCGCCGTCGAGGCCGACCTGCGGACCCACGACGCGGTCCGCCGGGTGGCCGAGCGGGCCCGCGCCGAGCTCGGAGGTCTCGACGTCCTCGTCTCGAACGCCGCCTACCAGATGACCCACGACCGGCTCGAGGACTTCCCGCCCGAGCAGGTCGAGCGCACCTTCGCCACGAACGTCTTCGCGACGTTCTGGCTCGTGCGCGAGCTCGCCGCCGACCTCGAGCAGGCGGGCGGGAGCGTCGTCGTCACCACTTCGGTGCAGGCCTACCAGCCGGCCGACCACCTGCTCGACTACGCTGCGTCGAAGGCGGCCCTGACCAACCTCGTCGTCAACCTCGCCCAGGAGCTGGGGCCGCGGGGCGTGCGGGTCAACGCCGTCGCCCCCGGCCCGGTGTGGACTCCCCTCATCCCCGCGACGATGGCCGCCGACAAGGTCGAGGGCTTCGGCTCGACGACCCCGCTCGGACGCGTCGGCCAGCCCGTGGAGATCGCCGCCGCGTTCGTCTTCCTCGCCTCCGACGAGGCGAGCTACGTCTCGGGCACGGTCCTCGGCGTCACCGGCGGCAAGCCCGTCTTCTGAGCCGGGGACCGGAGGCGGGACGGCGCCCTCACACCGCCGCCCCGCCACCGGCCCGGTCAGGAGGTCCGGCCGACGCGCTCCCAGACGCGGTGCCGGGCCAGGGCGGCGAGCACCTCGGCCCCGAGCGTGGCGCCGTCGCCGCGCAGGACGCCGTGGGGCCCCGCCTCGAACCCGAGCCGCTCGGCGGGCCGGGAGCCGAGGACGGCGACCGCCTTGGCGTGCCGGAGGGCCTCCTCGACGAGCAGGCCGACCCGCGGGTCCACCTCCGGGACCACTCCGTCGATGACGACGTCGTCGCCGAGGGGGGTGGGCGCGTCGGCGACGACGAGCGCGTCGAGCTCGACCGAGCGGGCCGTCGCCAGCGTGCGGTGGGCCTGCCCGGGACGGCCCTCCCACACCGGGCCACCGAACGGCGCGACGAGGAGGACGGTCACCCCGGCCTCCCGCAGCGTCGTGGCGAGCGTGTCGACCTCCTCCGGGTCGGTGTCGGCCGAGACGACCACCCCGACCTGGCGCCCGTCGACCGGCCACTCGCGACCCACCTGGGAGAGGGCCGGGCTCGGGTCGACGTCCGAGACCTCGACCTCCTCCGGCGCGGGCAGGCCGAGGCGGGTGGCCACCCGGGACGCCAGGCTCGCGTCGACCCGGGCGAGGGCGAGCAGCTGCCGGGTCCGGATGCTCGACTCCCAGCACTTGCCGAGCTCGAAGGCGTACGCGCCGACGATGTGGTCCTGCTCGACGGGGCTCATGCTCAGCCAGAACAGGCGAGCCTGGCTGAAGTGGTCCGCGAACGAGGCCGGGCTGGCGCGGACCTTCCGCGCCTCCGCGGGCACCAGGGCCGGGAAGTCCTCGAGGGCCGGCTCGCCGGCGCCCACGGTGAAGGGGCAGCCGCCGTCGAGGCTGTTCGGCCGGTAGGGCGCCACGCCACCGTGGACCGCGCTCTGGTGCATGCCGTCCCGCAGCATGTCGTTGACCGGCGCGTGCGTGCGGTTGATCGGCAGCTGGTCGAAGTTGGGCCCGCCGAGCCGGGTCAGCTGGGTGTCCACGTACGAGAAGAGCCGGGCCTGCACCAACGGGTCGTCGGTGACGTCGATGCCCGGCACGAGGTGCCCGACGTGGAAGGCGACCTGCTCGGTCTCGGCGAAGAAGTTCGTCGGGGTGGCGTGCAGGGTGAGCTCGCCGATCGGCTGCACGGGGGCCAGCTCCTCGGGGACGAGCTTGGTCGGGTCGAGCAGGTCGATGCCCTCGAAGGTCTGCTCGGGGGTGTCCGGGAAGACCTGGACGCCCAGCTCCCACTGTGGGTGGGCGCCGGCCTCGATGGCGTCGTAGAGGTCGCGGCGGTGGAAGTCCGGGTCGACGCCGGCGAGCATCTGCGCCTCCTCCCAGACGAGGGAGTGCACCCCGAGCCGGGGCTTCCAGTGGAACTTGACGAGGGAGCTCGTCCCGTCGCCGGCGACGAACCGGAAGGTGTGGACCCCGAAGCCCTCCATCGTCCGGTACGACCGCGGGATGCCGCGGTCGGACATGTTCCACATCGTGTGGTGCTGCGCCTCGGTGTGCAGCGAGACGAAGTCCCAGAACGTGTCGTGGGCCGACTGCGCCTGCGGGATCTCGCGGTCCGGGTGCGGCTTGCCGGCGTGGATGACGTCGGGGAACTTGATGCCGTCCTGGATGAAGAAGACCGGCATGTTGTTGCCGACGAGGTCGAAGACACCCTCGGAGGTGTAGAACTTCGTCGCGAAGCCGCGGGTGTCGCGCACCGTGTCGGCCGAGCCGCGGAAGCCCAGGACGGTCGAGAACCGGACGAACACCGGTGTCCTCACGTCCTTCTCCAGGAAGGCGGCCCGGGTCAGCTCGCTCGCCGTGCCGTAGCCGACGAACGTGCCGTGTGCCCCGGTGCCGCGGGCGTGGACGACCCGCTCGGGGATCCGCTCGTGGTCGAAGTGGGTGATCTTCTCGCGGAAGTGGTGGTCCTGGAGCAGGGTCGGTCCGCGCTCCCCGGCCTTGAGCGAGTGGTCGGTGTCGCGTACCCGGGTGCCGGTGGCCGTGGTCAGCCACGGGCCCTGCTGACCGAGGTCGGTCGGCTCGGCCTCGAGCGGGGCACCGGTCGCCGTCCGCGGTTCGGGGGAGCCCTGCTCGGGCTTCGGCGGCAGCGGGGGCCGAGGGTCGGTCGGCTCGGCGAGCTCGGCGGGTCGGGGGGACGGGGCGCCGGGGACCTGGTCGGCGGGACGCGGTGTGGTGTCAGCCATGGGCCGCGCTTACCCGCGTGGTGCGCGGTCATGCGCCCGGCCTGCTGCCGCTCGGGCGACCGCCGGGCCCGGGTCGCGGAGCGCCGGACCGACGACACCCCTGTCCCGGCCCACACCGCCACGTGCGCCCACTCCACTCGGTCCGCCGGGCGGGTGGTTTCCGCGGCCGACCTGGTAGGACCATCGTCCCTTCCGCGCGGTCGCCCGTCCGGCGATGCTGCAGAGGTGAGCGAGCTCGGGAGGTCCGCGCCCTCGACCGGCAGGCCGAACGGGAAGACGCCCCGGCCGGCCGGGGTGCTGCGCTCGCTCGTGGGGCTGCTGGGGCAGGGGCTCGCCGGGCCGGGTCGTCCGGGCGGCTGGAGCGTCGAGACCGTCGTCGTGGGGTTCGGCGTCGTCGTGCTGCTGGTCATCGCCCTCGGCCAGGCGGGCCTGATCTGAGGACGGGCCCGTGACTGCTGCCCATGGCGCCCGAGGCCCGGATGGGCGCATGCTGGGGGTGGTGGACCGCGCCCCTGCCGGGGTCCCGTCCACCGAGCCCGTGTCCTCGGGAGGGCCCGTGTCCGACACCTCCAGGTGGTTGGCGCCGGCGGCCGACGAGCCGTCCGCGGCGGCGTCACCTGACGCCCCGGCCGGCCACTGGACGGTGCCGGGCCCGCGGGCCGACCGCGTCGAGGCGTGGGCCCCGACCCGCCTCGGCTGCGTGGCCGAGGCCGTCGCGGGGGTCATCGAGGCCTTCGCGGACGTGGGCGACCAGCAGCCGTCGCGCTACCACCGGGTCATCCTGCCGGGCCGCGAGGACCCGGAGGTGCTGCGGGCCGTGCTCGACGAGGTGCTCTACGACGTGCGGTCCGTCGGCGTCCTGCCGGTGTGGATCAGCCTGCGGTCGCGGCCGGAGGGCGCGGAGCTCGAGATCGGGGGCATCGACACCGACGAGGTGCGCGCGCCCCAGCGGGCCCCGGTCCGGGTGTCGCTGCACCGGCTGGCCCGCCGCCCGGGGTCGAGGGAGTGGACGGCGAGCGTGGTCCTGCGCCGGTGAACGGCGACCGCCACGCGGGTGACCGCCGGGCGCCCGGCTGCTTGACCGCCCGGCGGCCACCCTGGTTCCGCCCTGCCCCGACCCGGGTCGCGACAAACCTCAGGAACGCCCCCGGTCCCGGAGCATGCCGGTGGCCGCGACGTCCGAGGCCACGTCCCGGATCTTGCGGTTCGTGTCCTGGCTGACCACCCGGAGCATCCCGAAGGCCTCCTCGCGGGTCACCCGGTGGCGCGCCATGAGGATCCCCACGGCGACCCCGATCTCGCGGTTGCTCCCGAGGGCCCTCGTGAGGTTCTCGGCCCGGTCGTGCGCGAGGTGGGCCGCGACGAGCAACGAGCACTGGGTGGCGAGGAGGAGGCCGTCGCGCATCGCGAGGGCGCCGAACGCGTCGGGCGAGCGGGAGTAGACGTTGAGGGCCGCGACGGCCTCGTTGCCGTCGAGGAGGGTCAGGCGCTGGGCGAGCACGCTCGACACGCCGACCTCCTCGTGGACCCGGCGTCCGTACTCGGGCCACCGGGCGTCCTCGTGGACGCGACCGGTGACGAAGACGTGGTCGCGCGCGACCGCGTCCACGCACGGACCCGAGCCGAGGGCGTACTGCACCTCGTCGGCCTGGAGAGCCTCGTCGTGCGAGGTGGCGAGGGTGGACAGCGACTGCGAGCGCATCACGGTGATGCTGCACCAGTCCGCGCCCGGGACGAGGTCGACGCCGCGCTGGACGAGGCGACCGAGCAGCTGGCGCGTTCCGAGGCCCTCGGGCTGCCCCCGGCCCGCGGTGAGCAGGTCGCTCACGATGCCGAGGAGGCTCGAGGGGGCCTGGGCGTCGACCGCCGGACGGTCCTCGTCGTCGGACCCCCGGGGCGTGACGGCGTACTCCACTTCGTCCACGAGGAGGGCCTACCCGTCGCCGGGGCCGACCATGCGCCGGTGTCCCACCCGTTGCCCCGGTGACGCGCCGGCGCCACCGCATGGGGGTCGGGCAGCCGACCCGCCGGTCACATCCGCTCCTTGACGCCTCGTCGCACGAGCCACCAGTTCATCGGGAAGGCGGTCGCGAAGCCGCCGAGCATGGCCACCTGCATCGCGAGCCAGAACACCGTCGAGGAGACCTCGGGGCGGGTGCCGTAGAGCGGCTGGAGGACGCCGAGCAGCAGGACGGCCATCGTCCCGTACATGCCGACCTGCCACGCGGTGAGTGACAGGGCGTCGGCCTTGAGCGCCGCCCACACACCCCGCGCGACGGTGAGGTCGCGCATCGGGGCGATCGCGAAGTACTGGAAGGCGATCCCGATGACGAAGGCGGCGACGAAGTCGAGGACCCAGACGGCGAACATCCGGTCACCGAAGAGTCCCGGGAAGCCGAACGGGACGAGGACGGCCGGCGCGAGGAACGCGGTCGTCTCGGCGACGACGTCGCCCAGGGTGCATCCGGCGCCACAGTGCAGTGCGCCCTTGGCCACGGAGACCGGCATCGTCGGGTCGTCGTCGACCCCGGCGCGCCCATGCCGCCGGTAGAACCAGAGCGCCCCGACGCTGCCGAAGAGCGCACTCACGGGCCACACCACCGCCATCACCCCCATCCGAGGAGGGCGGCGGGCCACGTCGACCGCGATCCAGACCGCGCAGACGGCGGCGAGGGCGAGCGAGAGGGTGGCGACGGCGGTGAGCCAGGTGGGCACGGGCGCTCCTTCCGGGTGGGGTCCCTCCAGTCCTACCCGCTGGCCGGAGGTTCACGGACGGAGAGGGGCCGACGTGTCTCGAGCGGGCCCACCGCGCGCTGGGTGAGGTGCGCCCCCGGGACTCCGTGCTCCCGGCAAGGGATCCCGTGCCGGGCGCAAGGGATCCCTTGCCAGGCGCAAGGGATCGCTTGCCGGGCGCAAGGTTTCGCTTGCGACGAGCACGGAGTTCCGGGAACGCAGTATTCGGCTCCGGCTCTCAGGTGGGTCTCGGACCGGTCGCCGGTCCTGCGGACCGGCCGCCCGGCACCACGCCCACCGACGGGCTCGCCGCCGGCGGGTCCCGCGGGTCAGCGCGGGCGGGCCGCCCGGTCGAGCATCCCTCCGAGGAGGGCCACGCCCCCGGTGAGCGCCGCCGCCCGCCGCCTGGAGGGTGACCCGGCGGCCAGCACCCCCATCGTCACGGCGTGGGTCACGTCGACCGCCACCGAGACCCGCCGGGTGGCCCGCGGTGCGAGCACCTGCGCGAGCCCCTGGAGGAGGTGTCGCGCGCCGAGGGCGCGGATGCCGAGCTCCTCGACCGGGTCCGGCGAGCGGCCCTCGACCCGGCGCCACACCTCGTCGCCCCGCGCGAGGAGCAGTGCACCCCACGCCGACCCGCCGACGCCGACGAGCCGCAGCAACGACCCCGAGGCGCTCACCGACGCCGCCCCGCGACCACGGCGCCCGCGGCGAGCAGCGCGCCCCCCGCCGCCGCGAGCGCGGAGTAGTGGTGGGCCACCCACTGCTGGGGGCTGTGGGCGTGGGCCCGGCCGTCGAAGACGCCGTGGGCCCCGAAGTCGCGTCCCTCCGGGCCGTCGGCGGGCTCCCAGAGGTTGGCCGGCTGGTCGGCCGGCCTCGGGTCGCCGGTCTGCTGGGACGAGAACCCGGTGCGCCCGAGGTACCGGTCGAGCAGCCCCGGGACGAGGGCGTTCGCGGCGAGCGTGCCGACGGTGCTCGCGCCCACCCAGTACTCCCGCCGGCGGGGATGGTCCGCGGCGAAGAGCACCGCCCGGGCCGCCACCTCCGGCTGGTAGATCGGCGGCACCGGCTGGGCGTGGTCGGGCAGCCGGGAGAGGACCCACGAGAACTGCGGGGTGTTGACGGCCGGCATCTGGACCATCGTCACGCGCACTCGGCTGCCCTCGTGGAGCAGCTCGGTGCGCAGTGACTCGTGGAAGCCCTGGATGGCGTGCTTGGCGCCGCAGTAGGCGCTCTGCAGAGGGATGCCGCGGTACGCGAGCGCGGAGCCGACCTGGACGATCGTGCCCCGGTCGCGCTCCTTCATCCGGCGCAGGACGCTCATCGTCGCGTAGACGTAGCCGAGGTAGCTCACCTCGGTGACCCGGCGGAACTCCTCCGGACGGATGTCGTCGACCCGGGCGAACACCGAGGTGAAGGCCACGTTGACCCACACGTCGACGGGCCCGAGCTCGGCCTCGACCCGCTCGACCGCCGCCTCCACGGCGTCCGGGTCGGCGACGTCCGTGGGCACGACGAGCGCCCGACCGCCGAGCCCGCGGACCTCCTCGGCGGCCGCCTCGAGCCCGCGCTCGCCGCGGGCGAGCAGCGCGACGCTGTCCCCCCGCCGCGCGAACTCACGGGCGGTGGCCCGTCCGATCCCTCCACTGGCTCCGGTGACGGCGACGACACGGGGCACGACGACTCCTCTCGGTGCGGGTTCAGGTCCACTCCGTCGCTACCCGCACCCGGGCCGGTCGATGCGTGCCGCCGCCTACCGCTCGGGACCGGCGTGGGATGCGTCCGGCGCGTCCGGCGCGTCCGGCGTGTTCGCCGCGCCTGGCGTGTCCGCCGCGTCCGGCGCGTCCGACGGCGACGCGCCGGCCGGCCCCAGGGTGCGGACGAGGCGCACCAGCTCGGCGCGAAAGCGCTCGGGGTCGACGAGCGGGTCCTCGACGAGGTGGTCGGCGACGCCGGAGGCCTGCACCGCGGCGTGCGCGCTCGCGCCGAGGGCCGTGCGCTCCACGATGAGCCGCCGCCGGTCGCGGGGGTCCCGGCGACGGGTCACGTGGCCGGTGCGCTCGAGCCGGTCGACGACGCGGCCCATCGTCTGCTCCTCGACCCGGCTGCCGGCGGCGAGCTCGCGCTGGGTCAGCGGGCCGCCGCCGAGGGTGTGCAGGGCGAGGAAGCCGGCGTGGGTCAGATCGTGGTCGGCCAGCCGGCCGTTCCACTCGTGCTCGACCATCCGGGCGGCCGTGGACAGCAGCCGGCCGAGGGACCAGTCCTCCGGCGGCGTCGTCACCCTGTCGAGGGTAGAACGTCGCCGATGGCCGCGGAGGGGTCCAGCGCTATATTGCTCAGCATGCTGAGTGATGACGTCGCCGCACCCTCGTCGCCGTCGGACGGCACCGGCCGCCGCCGCTGGTTCGGGCTCGTCGTCATCAGCCTCGGCGTCTCGCTCATCATCGTGGACTCGACGATCGTCAACGTCGCGGTGCCGTCGATCATCGACGACCTCGGCATCACCTCGACCGACGCACAGTGGGTGCAGGAGGTCTACACCCTCGTCTTCGCCGCGCTCCTGCTCATCGTCGGCCGGCTCGCGGACCGGTTCGGTCGGCGACGTCTGTTCGCCCTCGGCGCACTGGTGTTCGGCCTGTCGAGCATCCTCGCGGCGACCGCGGACGGTGGTCCGTGGCTGATCGGGGCGCGGGCTCTCCAGGGCGTCGGCGGAGCCCTCATGCTGCCGACGTCGCTCTCGCTCCTCAACGCGACCTTCCGCGGCCGCGAGCGAGGGATCGCCTTCGGCATCTGGGGCGCGACGATCGGCGGCACGGCCGCGCTCGGGCCGCTGCTGGGCGGCTGGCTGACCACCGACTTCTCGTGGCGGTGGGCGTTCGGTATCAACGTGCCCCTGACCCTCGTCGTCATCGCCGGGCTCTTCCTCCTCGTCGACGAGTCGCGCGAGCGGGCCGAGGGGCGCGGGGCCGACTGGTTCGGGGCGGTCCTCTCCGCCGTCGGCTTCGGGGCGGTCGTCTTCGGGCTCATCGAGGGCCGAACCTACGGGTGGCTGCGCAGCACCGGCCCGGACCTCTCGCTCTTCGGGTGGACCTGGTCCTGGTCGGTGTCGCCGGTCGCGGTGGCCTTCGTCCTCGGGGTCCTCGCCCTCGCGACCTTCGTCCTCGTCGAGCGCCGTCGCAACGCCGCCGGTCAGGTGGCGATGCTCGACCTCTCGCTGTTCACCATCCCGTCGTTCCGCAACGGCAACGTCGCGGCGCTCATCGTCAGCCTCGGCGAGTTCGGGCTGCTCTTCGCGCTGCCGCTGTGGTTCCAGAACGTGCTGGGCTACAGCGCCTTCCAGACCGGTCTGGTTCTCCTCGCGCTCGCCGTCGGCAGCTTCGTCGCCAGCGGGTTGGGGGCGGCCATCGGGCGCACCCGCAGCCCGGTGTTCATCGTCCGGCTCGGCATCGTGCTCGAGATCGCGGGCATCGCGGGCATCGCCCTGCTGCTCCGGCCCGACTCCGCCTGGTGGGTCACCGCCCCCCTGCTCTTCGTCTACGGCGTCGGGGTGGGGTTCGCGACCGCGCAGCTGACCGGCGTCGTCCTCGCCGACGTGCCGGTGCAGCGCAGCGGGCAGGGCTCCGGCACGCAGAGCACCTCCCGTCAGGTCGGGTCGGCGTTCGGCATCGCCATCCTCGGGACCGTGCTGTTCACGGTCCTCGGCGCGCGGCTCGAGGCGAGCCTCACCGACCAGGGGGTGCCGCAGCAGGCGCGCACCGGCATCGTCGAGGCGGTCAAGGGCAGCGCCGGCGCGGCCATCCCCGGACTGGCCCGCGACCCGCGGACGGCGGCGGCCGCAGAGGACGCGAAGGTCGCCTTCACCGAGGCCACCCGGGTCTCGGCGGCGACGGCGGCCGGCTTCCTCGTCGTCGGCCTGCTGACCAGCCTCTCCCTCGGGTCGGGCCGCCGTCCCGAGGACGAGCGGGAGGGGCCGATCACCGCCTGACCCGGCACCCGACCGGGCGCACGGTCAGTCGTCGGCGTCCGGTCCTCGGCGACGGTGGGTGTCGGGCTCGAACCCGTGCTGCACGCCCCAGAGCACGGCCTGAGCCCGCCGCTCGACGCCGATCTTGCGGTAGGCGCTGCGGATGTAGGACTTCACCGAGTTGATGGAGAGGTAGGTCCGCCGGGCGATGTCCTCGTTGCGCAGGCCCTGGGTGATCAGCGCGAGGATCTCGGCCTCCCGCGCCGAGAGGCCCTCGGCCCGCCCGGGCCAGTCGCCGGAGCCGTCGTCGGACCACTCGGTGCGGTCGGTCACCTGCTCGCCCGCGTGCACCCGCTCGAGCGCCGCCACGAGCTCCTCGGCCGGCATCCCCTTGGAGAGGTAGCCCGAGGCCCCGCGCTCCAGGGCTGCGCGGGCCAGCTCCTCGTGGGTGTTGAAGCTGTAGAGCACCACGCGGTCGGCCGCCCCGGCGGCGAGCATCTCGGCGATGAGGGCCCGGTCCCCCTGGTCCTGGGCGAAGGTGTCGTAGAGCAGGACGTCGACCGGGCGCTCGACCGGCATCCGCGAGTCGAACTCGATGAGGTGGACGCGGTCACGGAAGGGCTCGAACATCCGCGCCAGGCCCTGGACCACGATGTCGTAGTCGTTCACGAGCGCGACCCGTACCGGGCGCCTGTCCGCGGCCATGCCGCCAAGGTAGTCGACCCGGCGCGCGCGGTCCGGGCCCGGGGCGGCGCAAACCACCCTTTGGGGTGCAGCGCGCCGGAGGCCCCCACCGGCAGGCTGGCAGGATGCCTGACCCCGGACCTCGCCCGTGACGCTGCGCATCGCCTCCGTCCCCACCGACCACGTGTACGTCCGCCACCTGTCCGACCCGGACGGCCGCGGCGCCACCGTGCGCCTGCCCGACCCCCGCCCCGACCGGGTGGTCACGGGCGCGCCCTGGTGGCCGCCGCGCGTCCTCGACCCGGCGTGGGTCACCGCCCACGCGGACGAGTTCGACCTCGTCCACGTCCACTTCGGCTACGACGCCGAGAGCCCCGCCGACCTCGCCGCCTGGACCGAGACCCTCCGCCGGCTCGGCAAGCCGCTCGTCGTCACCGTGCACGACCTGCGCAACCCCCACCACGAGGACCCGGCACTCCACGACGCGCAGCTCGGCGTCCTGCTCGCCGCCGCCGACGCCGTCATCACCCTGACGCCCGGCGCGGCCCGGGAGGTGCTGCGCCGACACGGCCGGACCGCCCGCGTCCTGCCGCACCCGCACGTCGCCGACCTCGAGCGCGTGGCCCGCCCGCGTCGTCCGCACGAGGGCTTCGTCGTCGGGGTGCACTGCAAGAGCCTGCGCGCCGGGATGGACCCCCTCCCGGTCGTCGAGGCGCTGGCCCGGGTCGTGCCGGGCCTGCCCGGCGGCCGGTTGCGCGTCGACGCGCACACCGACGTCATGACGCCGGGCAGCCCCCGCCACGACGCGGCCCTGGCCGGGCGCCTGCGGGCGCTCGCCGCGGAGGGGCGGCTCGACCTCGAGGTGCACGACTACTTCACCCACGACGAGCTGCTCGACTACCTCGAGGGCCTCGACGTCTCGGTGTTGCCCTACCGCTTCGGCACCCACTCCGGGTGGCTGGAGGCGTGCCACGACCTCGGCACGACGGTCCTGGCCCCCGACTGCGGCCACTACGCGGAGCAGCGTCCGGTCCTCTCGTATCGCACCGGCGACGCCGCGTCGCTGGCCGGCGCCGTCGAGCTCGCCGCCCACGACCGGCCGACCTGGCGCGCGACGGTCGACGAGCGCCGGGCCGAGCGGGCCGGGCTGGCCCGCGCCCACGAGGAGATCTACCGGTCCGTCCTCGCCCGGGAGGTGGCGGCGTGCACGTCGTGATCCTCGCCGCGGCCCGTCACCCGGTGGCCGAGCCGTTCGCCGGCGGCCTCGAGTCGCTCACCTGGCACCTGGTCCACGGGCTGCGCCGCGCCGGCGTCGAGGTGACCGTGTTCGCCGGCGAGGGCAGCGACCCCCGCCTCGGCGCACGGATGCTGCGGACCCGGCCGCTACGGCTCAGCGACGCGGCGCGCGCCGACGTGAGCATGGTGCCCGAGCCCTGGCTGCGCGAGCACCACGCCTACCTCCAGGTGATGCTCGAGCTGCAGCGCCGGCCCGACGTCGACGTCGTGCACAACAACAGCCTCCACCACCTGCCGGTCGCGATGGCGGCGTCGGTGCCGGCGACGGTCCTCACGACGCTGCACACCCCGCCGACGCCGTGGCTCGAGCCGGCCATCGCCATCGCGCGCGACAGTGCCCGCTCCGGTCCGCACCACGTCGCGGTGAGCGACTACACGGCGGCCTCCTGGCGGCACGTCGCCGACGTCGACGTCGTCCGCAACGGCGTCGACGTCGACCGCTGGACCCCGGGGCCGGGTGGCCTGGACCTGGCCTGGGCCGGGCGGCTGGTGCCGGAGAAGGCGCCGCACCTCGCCATCGACGTGGCCCGGGCGGCGGGGCGCCGGCTGCGGCTCGCCGGTCCGGTCGGCGACGGCGAGTACGTCCGGAGCGAGGTGTGGCCCCGGCTCGGGGACGGTGTCGAGTACGTCGGCCACCTCGACACGAGCGGACTGGCCCGGCTGTTCGGCGCCAGCGCGGCGACCCTCGTGACCCCGGCCTGGGACGAGCCGTACGGGCTCGTCGCCGCCGAGTCGCTCGCCTGCGGGACACCGGTCGTCGCGCTCGAACGAGGCGGCCTGCCCGAGGTGCTCGACGCCGTGACCGGGGTCCTCGTCGACCCCGACCCGGTGGGCCTCGCCGAGCGCGGGGCGGTCGCCGTCGCCACCGCCGCTGCGCTGGAGCGGCGGGCCTGCCGTGACCGCGCGGAGCGGGAGTGCTCCGTGACCCGGATGGTCTCCGAGTACCTCGCGTACTACGAGGCGCTGGCTCCGGGGATCGTCGCGTGATCGGCTGGTACGTCCACCACGCCGGGCGCGGGCACGCCACCCGCGCGGCCGCCGTCGCCGCCCACCTGCGCCACCCGGTGACCGGGCTCGGGTCCGGGCCACCGCCCGCGGGCTGGCCGGGCGAGTGGGTGCTCCTGGAACGGGACGACCGCGACCCCGCCCCGCGCGACGTCTCGGCGGGGGGGGGGG
>NZ_DAOLAC010000009.1:54747-114150 GCF_035325325.1 Phycicoccus sp.
TGCACTGGGCCCCTCGCCACGACGCGGGGTTGGTCGCCCGCAACGCCCGCATCGCGCGGTGGATGGCGACCCGGCGTCCCGGCCTCCTCGTCGTCGACGTCTCGGTGGAGGTGACCCTGCTCGCCCGTCTCTGCGGGGTCCCGACGGTCGTCACGGTGCTTCCCGGGGGGCGGCGCGACCCCGCGCACACGCTCGCCCACGACGTCGCCGACGCCCTCCTCGCCCCCTGGCCGACCGGAACCCACGACACCGGATGGCCCCGTCGCTGGGCCGAGAAGGCCTGGACCGTCGGCGCGCTCAGCCGCTTCGACGGGCGTCCGCCGAGGGCCCCGGCCCGGCGCGACGCCCCCCGGGTGCTCCTGCTCTGGGGCGGCGACGGCCGGAAGGTCGGCGCGGACGACGTCGCCGCGGCCCGCGTGGCCACCCCGTCCTGGGAGTGGGTCGAGCAGACCGGGGCCCACGACGGCGAGGAGGTCTGGCAGGCCCTCCAGGACGCCGACGTGGTGGTGACCCACGGCGGGCAGAACGCGGTGGCCGAGGTCGCGGCCGCACGCCGGCCGGCCGTGGTCGTGGCCCAGCCGCGACCCTTCGACGAGCAGCGCGCCACCGCCCAGGCCGTCGATGCCGCAGGCATCGCGGTCGGCCTCGACGCCTGGCCGGAACCGGCCGCCTGGCCGCACCTGCTCGAGCGGGCCCGCTCGCTCGGGGGCGCGGGCTGGCGGCGGTGGTCCACGGGCGCCGGGGCGCTCGCCGCGGCCGAGCACCTCGACCGGCTGGCCGACGAGCTCGGGGGCGGACGATGACCGGGGCGGGAGGGGTCACCGTCGTGACCATCGTCCACGGCCGCCACGACCACCTGCGAGGGCAGCGGTGGGGCCTGGAGCGTCAGGAACGGCTCCCGGACGAGCACGTCGTCGTCGCGATGGGCGACCCTGTCATCGGGGACGTGCTGGAGGGGACCCCGGGCCCCCCGGTGCACCTCGTCGACGTCCCGCTGCGGGAGGGGCGCCTGCCGCTCGCGGCCGCCCGCAATGCCGGGGTCGCCGCGGCCGCTGCCCGTGGGGCCGGCGTCGTGGTGCTCCTCGACGTCGACTGCATCCCCGGTCCGCGACTGGTCGGCTGCTACGCGGCGGCGCTGGAGTCCCGGCGGTCCGCGACCCGCCCGGCCGTCGCCTGCGGCGTCGTGCGCTACCTCGACGCGGCGACGACCGCGCTGCCGGACGAGCAGCGCACGTGGCGCGCCCTCGAGCAGGGGTCCGCCCCGCACGCGGCCCGTCCCGCCCCACCACCCGGCACCGTCCGGGTCGGCCACGACCCCCTCCTCTTCTGGTCGCTCTCCTTCGCTGTCACCCCGACGACGTGGGAGAGGGTCGGGGGTTTCGACGAGGGGTACCTGGGCTACGGCGGCGAGGACACCGACTTCGGACAGCGGGTCGCGGCCGCGGACGGGACCTTCCTCTGGCTCGGCGGCGCCACGGCCTACCACCAGCACCACGGGACGAGCGGGCTGCCCGTGCAGCACGTCCGCGACATCGTCGAGAACGGGGCTCGGTTCGCCGCACGCTGGGGCTGGTGGCCGATGCGCGGCTGGCTCGACGCCTTCGAGGACCTCGGCCTCGTGGCGGCCGACGGGGACGGCGGCTTCGTCCTCACCCGCGCGGCCCACGGCCGGGTGGGCAGACGCTGAGACCCGACGCGCGCCCCCGCCGGACCCGCGCGGGCGGCGCGCACGGGCACCGGCGGTGCAGCGCGCACAGGAACGGCACAGGGGGCGTGCACCCGACGTCCAGAACGTGCGCGTAGTCCTTCTCCCGTGACCTCGCCGTCCTCCCGGGGCGCCCTGTCCGAGACCGGCCGTCGCCGGGCCCGGCTCGCGCGGCTCCTCACCGCCACCTACGCCCTCGGCGCGGTCACCGCGCTCCTCGTCTGGCTCTTCTCCACACGCGCGGGGCGCCCGAGCCTCGGAGAGCGCGTCTTCGGCGTCCTCAACGTGCCGGTCGCCCGCTCCTTCCTCTCGGTCGTCGTCCTCGTGCTCGTCACCGGAGCCCTCGTCACGCGCCGCCGGGCCGGGCTCCTCGTCGTTGGCCTCTTCCAGGTCGTCGGCATCGGCGTCGGGATCCTCGCGCTCGTCCCGAGGGAGGCCGCGCCGTGGCTCGAGCTGTGGCGCTCGCGCGGTGCCTTCGGCCGCGTCCTCGACGTGCTCGCGATGGCCGTCGGGGTGGCCGTCCTCGTGCTCCTCGTCCGCCTCCGCGGCGAGTTCTCGGCCCCCCTGCGGGCCCGGCACGCCCGGGCCGCAGCCCTGACCCTCGTCGGGGGAACGCTCGGGCTGCTCGCGCTGGCGGCCGGCCTGCTCGAGCTGACCGAGTCCTCGGGGGCCACGCCGCGCACGCTCCTGCGGGCCGTGCTCGACGTGCTCGGCGGTGTCCGCCCGTGGCCCGGCCACGGTTCGCTGTGGGTCACCGACCTCCTCGCCACGCTCACCGGTCTCGTCCTCGTCGCCGCGGTCGTCGTCCTGCTGCGTCCGTCGGCCTGGCAGCCGGTGTGGCGGCCCGACGAGGAGCTGGAGGTGCGCCGCCTGCTGCGGGACCACGGGGCCACCGACTCCCTCGCCTACCTCGCGACCCGTCGTGACAAGGCGCTGGTCTTCTCGCCGGACCGCCGGGCCGTCGTGGCCCACCGGGTCGTCGCCGGGGTGTCGCTCGCCGCGGCCGACCCGGTCGGCGCCCCCGAGGCACGGCTCGCCGCCGTCCGCGCCTGGCTCGACGAGGCGAGGGCACACGGGTGGGTGCCGGGGGTCGTCTCGGCGAGCGAGGCGGGGGCCCGGGTCTACCGGGCCGCCGGGCTGCGGGTCGGCACGATGGGTGACGAGGCGGTGCTCGAGCGCGAGGCCTGGGACCCGACGGCACCCGAGCGGCGCTCCGTCGTGCGGGCCGCCCGACGGGCTCGTCGGGCGGGGGTGGAGGTGACCTTCGCGCGCCAGGGCGCGCTGGCCCCGGAGGAGCTGACCGAGGTCCTCGAGGCGGCGGCGCGCTGGCGGGGCGAGGAGCCCGAGCGGGGCTTCTCGATGGCCCTCGGCCGCTCCGGCGACCCGGCGGACGCCCGCGTCCTCCACGTCCTCGCCCGGGACCGGTCCGGAGACCTCCAGGGCCTGCTCACGTTCGTGCCGTGGGGACCCCGAGGCGTCTCCCTCGACCTGATGCGCCACGCGCCCACCGCCCCCAACGGCGTCACCGAGCTCATGGTCGTCGAGCTGATGGCCCGGGCCCGCGAGCTCGGGGTCGTCCGGGTGTCGTTGAACTTCTGCATGTTCCGCGCGACCTTCGGGTCCGCCGGCGGCGTCGCGGCACCGTCGCTGGTGCGCGCCGGGGCGGCCCTGCTCGGCTGGCTCGACCCGTTCTGGCAGCTCGAGCGGCTCTACCGCTTCAACCGCCGGTTCGACCCCACCTGGGTCGGCCGGTACTACTGTCTTGACGACCCCGCGACGCTCCCGCTCGTCGCGTTCGCCGCCGCGACCGCGGAGGGCTTCCTGCCGGCCCGCCGGCCGCTGCCCGTCGGGGACCCCCTGGACGCGGCCCACCTCGCGGCGGTGCGCGCGATCGAGGAGGCGGTCACGGGCCCGGCCCCGGCACCTCTCGGCCGGCTCGAGCGCGTGCGCCGCCGCCGTCGCGAGGCGATGGTGCGAGCCGACCTCGAGCCGCACCCCGTCGGCCGCGGGGCGCCGAGCCACACGGTCGCCGGGGTGCTGACCTCGTGGCGGGACGGGGCGCCGGTCGAGGTCTGCGCACGGGTGCTGCGGGTCCGTGACCACGGCGGTGTCGTCTTCGTCGACCTCGTCGACGGTGCGGCCCGCGTGCAGGCCGTCCTCGAGTCCGGTTCCGCGGGAACGAACCCGGCGGATGCATGGCGACGGTTCGTCGACACCGGTGACCTCGTCCGGGTGTGCGGCGTCCTGACCCGGACCCGGCGCGGCACGCGGAGCATCGGGGTCACGCACTGGTCGATGGAGGCCAAGTCCCTGCGCCCGGTGCCGTTCGCCGGGCTCGAGTCGTCGACGGCCCGGACGAGGGACCGGACGGCCGACCTCGTCGTCCACCCGGAGAGCGCCCTCCTCCTGAGGCACCGGTCGGCGGTCGTGTCCGCGCTGCGGGGCGTCCTCGTCGACGAGGGCTACCTCGAGGTCGAGACCCCCGTCCTGCAGACCGTGCACGGCGGGGCGAGCGCCCGCCCGTTCCGGACGTGGAGCAACGCGCACGGACTCGGGCTCTCGTTGCGCATCGCGCCGGAGCTCTACCTCAAGCGGTTGCTCGTCGGCGGCCTCGGGCCGGTCTTCGAGCTCGGCCGCAACTTCCGCAACGAGGGCGCGGACGCCACGCACAACCCGGAGTTCACCGCCCTGGAGGTGTACCGGCCCTACGCCGACTACGACGACATGCGTGTGCTGACCGAGCGGCTCGTGCGGGCCGCCGCCGTCGCGGTGCACGGCGCTGCCGTCGTCCCGAACCCGGACGCCGACCAGGGGCGGCGAGGGCTGGCCGGCGTCGAGCTCGCACCGCTCGACGCCGGCTGGCCCCGGGTTCGCGTCCTCGACGCGGTCGGGGAGGTGCTCGGCGCCCCCGTCGACCTCGCGACACCGCCGGCCGAGATCGCCCGGCTCGCCGCCCGGCACGGCCTGCGCCTCGACCCGCAGCGCGACGTCGGCGAGCTCGTCGAACAGGTCTACGGCGACCTCGTCGAGCCGGCGACCGTGGCGCCGACCTTCTACGTCGACTTCCCGAGGAGCACCTCTCCCCTCGCCCGCGACCACCGGCGCGACGCCGGCCTCGTCGAGCGGTGGGACCTCGTCGTCGCCGGGATGGAGGTCGCCACGGCGTACAGCGAGCTGACCGACCCCGTCGAGCAGCGGGCCCGGCTGACGCGGCAGTCGGTGCTCGCCGCGGCCGGCGACCCCGAGGCGATGCAGCTCGACGAGGACTTCCTCGCAGCGCTCGAGCTCGGGATGCCGCCGGCCGGCGGGCTCGGCATCGGCGTCGATCGACTCGTCATGCTCCTGACCAACCGCCCGGTCCGCGCCGTCCTCGCCTTCCCCTTCGTCCGCCCCGAACCCCGTCGTGGCGCGGCGAGCGACACCGACCGGGAGATGGCATGGCGCTGACCAGCGGGTCCCTCGTGGCGGTCGTCGTCGCGCTGCTGCTCGTCGTCTTCGTCGCGGCGGTCCTCGACCTCCCGAGGCTGCGGCACCGCTGGGCCTCGGTCACCGCGCGGGGCGCGAAGGTCGCCGTCGTCGCTGCCCTCGCGGTCCTCGTCAGCGCCCTCGTCCTCAACGACCAGTACCTCTTCTACGTCTCGTGGAGCGACCTCGCCGGCTCTGCCCCGTCCGGGACGACGACCACCGTCGGGGAGGCCTCCGCGGTGTGGGGGACCGCCGTCGCCGGGGCCGGCCTCGCGACCCTCCGGGTCCCGGCCACCCTGCCGGCCCTTCCGGCGCCGGGTCGGCGGCGCCAGACCTTCTCGGTCGCCTCGACGAGCCTCGGTCAGCGCGTCCAGGTCGTCGTCGAGCTGCCACCGGGCTACGACCCGAGCAGCCCGCGCGCCTACCCCGTCGTCCTCGGGCTGCACGGCTTCCCCTCGACCCCGCTCTCCTACGTGCAGGCCGGGCTGCTCGCGGCGGAGGAGCAGCAGGCCGCGGCCGGCCGGCTCGCCCAGGCCGTCGTCGTCATCCCGCAGATCAACGCACCGCGCACCTACGACAGCGAGTGCGTCGACGGGGGAGCGGGCGGCCCCCAGGTCGACACCTGGCTCGCCCGTGAGCTGCCCCGCTGGGTCGTCGAGCACTTCCGGGTCCGGACCGACCGGACGAGCTGGGCCGCGGTCGGCTACAGCTTCGGCGGATGGTGCGCGGCGTCGCTCGCGGTCCGCCACCCGGACGTCTACGGCGCCTTCGTCTCGTTCCAGAGCTACTTCCGGCCCGACTTCGGCACCACCGTCGCACCCGCCGTGCCGCACCTCACCGGCTACGACCTGGTGCGGCTCGAGAGGCGCTCACCGGTCGCCGTCGCGGGCTGGGTCGAGACCTCGAAGCAGGACTCGCTGTCGTACCCGAGCACCGTCGCGTTCCTCCGGGCGGCCCGGGCGCCGACGGCGTTGACCGCGGTGGTCCTCCAGCGCGGCGGGCACCGCGAGTCGGTCTGGCAGCCGCTCATGCCCAGGGCCTTCCAGTGGCTGGGCCGCTCGGTCCCCGGCTTCCACCCGTGATGACGGCGCGGGCGCCCGTCGGCCGAGCCGCGGCCCGTCTGGTCCTCGTCCTGGCCGTCGTGACCGCTGCCGTCGTCGGCGTCACACCGGAGGTCACCCACCGCGACCACCCCGGTGCCCGACCGCTCGTCGTCGTCGCCCTCGGGGACTCCGTGCCCACCGGGTTCGGTTGCGACTGTGCCGGTTTCGCCCAGACTGTCGCCGACGAGGTCGGCATCGAGACGGGGCGGCCCTCGGAGGTCGCCAACGACGCGGTCAACGGCGCGACGAGCGGGGACGTCGTCGCCGAGGTCCAGCAGGAGTCGGTCCGCTCCGACCTCGCGCGGGCCTCCCTCGTCCTGCTCCAGGCCGGCGCGAACGACGTGCCCCTCGACCCCTCGACCGGTCAGCCCTGCGACGGCGGCGCCGGGTGCCTCCCGGGGCTGCTGGCCCACCTGCGCGCCGAGCTGCTCGCCACCGTCCGCGTCGTGCGTGCCGGGTCGCACCCACCCGTCGTGGCCCTCCTCGGGTACTGGAACATCAGCGTGGACGGGACCGAGGGCCGCACGCGCGGTCCCGCCTTCGTGACGAACTCCCGGGCGGTGACGGGGCAGGTCAACGCCGTGATCTCGGCCGTCGCCCGGGCCACCGGGTCGGTCTACGTCGACACCTCGACTCCGTTCCTCGGCCCGGACGAGGGCCGCGACCCCACGGGCGACCTCCAGGACGACGGCGACCACCCGGACGCGAGCGGCCACCGGCTGATCGCCGACGCCGTCGTCGCGGCGCTGAGGTCGTCCGGCGCCCTCGCCCGGCTGCGGGCCGAGCTTGCCTCGGGCGCCACCGCCTGAGGTCCACCGGGTCGGTGCGGCGTCGGCGGCCGAGACCGCCGCTCACGGAGCAGGCCGACCGGGCACGGGGGAGTCGAGCGCGACGGCCAGCCTCTCGTCCTCGCTGCACTCCCAGACCTCGTGGGCGGCGTGCAGGGCGAGGACGATGATGACGGAGCCGAGGACCAGGTCGGGCCAGCCCGACCCGGTGAGCGCCGTGGTGACGCCCATGAGGATGACCGCCACGTTGACGACGACGTCGTTGCGGGCGGACAGGAAGGCAGCGCGACCCAGGCTCCCGCCGTGCGTGCGGATCCGGGCCAGCAGGACGGCGCTCGTGCCGTTGACGACGATCGCCCCGAGGGAGGCCAGGACCAGCGGTGCGACGCGCGGCGCGGCGGGGGCCGCCACGCGCTGGACGGCCTCCCACGTGGCCACGGCGGCCGGTCCGAGGATGACCACGGCCAGCACCTTCCCGAGCAGCGCTCGTCGGGCGAGCGGCCACCCGAGCGCGAGGGCGATGAGGACGTTGATGGACGTGTCCTCGAGGAAATCGACGCTGTCGGCCAGGAGCGACACGGACCCGGCGGAGAGGGCCACCGTGAACTCGACGACGAAGTAGCCGAGGTTGAGCAGCGCCACCGTCAGCACCGTGCGCCGGAGCGTCCCGAGAGCGTCCCGCGGCTGGGACGGCGGTCGCTCGTCTCGGCGCACGCTCGTCACCCTAGTCCGCGCGTCGGGCGACGGACCGGGCGGCGACGGGGGGCGCGGTGCTCTCGGGCGGTGGTCAGCGCGCCGAGGCACGCGTCGGCCGCGGCGTCCGGGACGGGTCAGCCCGGACAGGGGCGGCAGCGTGCGTCGGTCCGTGGGGTGCGAGCCTCCCCGTGCACTCGGCCGCCGCTCACGCGGCCTCCTGCGCCAGGTGGAGGTAGCGGTCGAGGTAGAGGGTCCAGCCGGCCTCGTCGTCGACGCCTCCGTGGACGGACTCCCATCCGGGGCCGTGGCGCTCGAGGTGGCGGTGGACGAGATCGAGCCGGGTGCCGCCGTCGGCCGCGGGGGTGAAGGTGACCTCGACCTCGCTGGTCCGGTCGGGGTCGCTCTCGATCTCCCAGGTGGGCCCGATGTCCCAGGAGAAGACGATGCGGTGGGGCGGGTCGAAGGCCAGGATGCGAGCCCAGTCGCAGCGGCTGCCGTCCTCGGCCACGTCGTGGATCGTGCCGCCGACGTGCCGGTCGACGGAGGTCTCGACGATGGGTGCCCGCAGCAGGTTGTGCTCGCGGGGCTTGATGTCGTCGAACCGTGTCACGAAGACCTCGAAGGCCCGCTCGGGCGTGAGCGGGACCGTGACGACCCGGTGGACGTCCGGGGCGTCGGGCGCCACGGCAGAGGGGTTTCGTTCGGTCATGGGTGGCTCCTCGGTGTCGGAGGGTCGGTCGGGTCGGTCGTGGCCGCCGCGGCGTCGGTGGCCACGTCGCCGTAGGCCTCCAGCGCGCGACGCCAGAAGGTGTCGATCTGGTCGCGCAGCGCGGCCAGGGCCATCGGTTCCAGCCGGTAGACCCGGCGAGTACCGGCCGCGCGCTCGCTGACCAGCCCCGCGTCGCGCAGCACCTTGAGGTGCTGGCTGACCGCCGGCCGGGTGACGGGGAGCGCGTCGGCGAGCTGCTGGACGGAGGAGGGCCCTTCGGCGAGGCGCTCGACGATCGCCCGCCGGGTGGCGTCTCCCAGCACCGCCAGCGCGTCCGTTCCGTTCGTCGTCACGAACGGTAAGTTGCCACTTACCTTGGGAGGTGTCAAGGGGTGCCGGACGGGCACCTCCCCGGAGGGTCATGACGGCCGGCGCACAGGATCGGCACAGGCGCGACGGTCACGATGGGCGCTCCCGACGGAAGGCCACGTTCGCCATGCCCACCTCCTCCCTCGACGAGCGGCTCTTCGCCGCCGTGCAGTCCTTCGCACGGGCGACGCCTGCCCTCCACGGCCTCGCGGTGGCGTACGCGACCTACGGTGTCGTCCTCTTCGGCGGGCTCGCGCTGTGGGTGCTGCTGCGGGCACGGCGCGGCACCGACCGGGACCTCGCCGCGGCGGGGTGGGCCGGCCTGGGTGCGCTCGTGGCGGTCGCCGTCAACCAGCCGGTCGCGGCCCTGTTCGGGGAGGCGCGCCCGTACACGAGCCACCCCGGGGCCCTGCTGCTCGTCCCCCGCACGAGCGATGTGTCGTTCCCGTCCGACCACGCGACGATGGCCGGCGCCGTCGCGGTCGGACTCATGGTCGCCGCCCCGCGCATCGGGAGGTGGGCGGTGCTGGCCGCCCTCGCGATGGCCGTCACCCGCGTCTACGTCGGGGCGCACTACCCCCAGGACGTCCTCGCCGGCCTGCTGCTCGGTGGGCTCGTCGCCGGGGCCGGGTGGCTGCTGCTGCGACGGCCGCTCACCGCCCTGACCGGCTGGGTGCGGGGGCGCCCCCTCGTGCGGTCCGTCTTCCTGCCCGTCGGCGGGGAACCGGCGCGCCGGCCGGTCTGAGGCGGCGCTCAGGCGGGCCGGGCGGCGCCCACGCGGACGGTGACCGCTCCGACGTGCGGCAGGTCGAGGCGCAGGTGTTCCTCGACGTGGGCCGAGACGGTGTCGGCGACCGGGAGCGGGGTCGCGGCGTCCACGAGCACGGCCACCTCCACCACGAGGACGTGTCCGACCCAGCGCAGACGCACGTCCTCGACTCCGCGCACCTCGTCGACGGACGTCGCGGACGCGGAGGCCCGGCGCACCAGGTCGGGGTCGACGGCGTCGACCAGGCGCGCACCGACCGACCGTGCGGCGGAGCGCAGGACGCCGAGGATGGCCACGGTGATGAGCACCCCGACGACCGGGTCGGCCCGCTCCCACCCGAGCGCCACCCCGCCGGCGCCCACCAGGACCGCGAGCGAGGTGAGGCCGTCGGTCCGCGCGTGCAGCCCGTCGGCGACGAGGGCTGCCGAGCCGATGCGTCGTCCGACCCGGATGCGGTAGCGGGCGACCCACTCGTTGCCGAGGAAGCCGACGACGGAGGCCGCCGCCACGGCCGGGAGGTGCTCGACCGGCCGGGGGTCCAGCAGCCGGGTGATGCTCTCCCAGGCCACGAGGACCCCGGAGAGGGCGATCATCAGGACCACGACGAGCCCGGCGAGGTCCTCGGCCCGACCCCAGCCGTGGGTCATCCGCTCGGTGCGGCCACGGGCGGCGAGGGCGAAGGCCACGAGCAGCGGGAAGGCGGTGCCGGCGTCGACGAGGTTGTGCAGGGTGTCCCCGAGCAGCGCCACCGAACCGGACCACGCGACGACCAGTCCCTGGACCGCGGCCGTCGCGAGGAGCCCGCCCAGGCTCATCCAGAGCGCTCGACGGCCGGCGGCGGTCGCCTCGACGGCGTCGTCGACCCGGTCGGCCGCGTCGTGGGAGTGCCCGCCGAGCAGGTCGGAGAACAGGTGGCCGATGCGCCGCGCGACGGACCCGTCGTGGTCGTGGTCATGGTCGTGGGGTGCGTCCCGCCGCAGCGTGTGGCTCATCGGGCGGCACCGTCGACGCGGTGGTCGGCCGGCGCCCGGTCGAGCAGGTGCTCGACGTGCCCGACGGTGTCGACGACGAGCTGGCGCACGTGCCCGTTCTCGACCCGGTACAGCACGGTCTGTCCCTGACGCCGCGAGGTGACCAGTCGGGCGAGCCGCAGCTTGGCGAGGTGCTGCGACACCGCGGGCACGGGGCGCTCGAGGGCCTCGGCGAGCTCGGTCACCGACCGCTCGTCGTCGAGGAGCAGCCCGGCCAGCTGCAGGCGCGTGGGGTCCGCCAGCATCCGGAGGACCTCGACCGCGAGGGTGACGACGTCATCGCCCCACACCGGTGGTTCGACATTTGCGTGCATGCGCAAATACTAACCATCGTGCGTCCCCGCGGTTCGGGGTGTCGGCGGGTCGGGGCCACGGGCTCGCGGACGTCGCGGCTCACGGGGTGACGGTGAGCAGTCCCCGGGCGCCGCGCTCGGCGTCGGCCATCGCGTGGGTGACGAAGGGGTAGCGCCCCGGACGTCCGGCCGTCAGCTCGACGAACCCGCCCTGGGCCACACCCAGGTCGAGGACCTGCGACCCCCCGGCCGTGCCGCCGAGGGGGCCACGGCCGTGGTCGAGGAGGTAGCTGCCCTCCTTCCACACCGTGTCGAACTGGGTTCCGACGACGTGGAACGCGCTGCCCCGGTTCGGACCGGCGGCGAGCACCCACACCCGGACCCGTTCGCCCGTCCGCGCCGCGAGGGGTCGGGCGAGGTACTGGTCGGCGACACCGTTGAACACGACGAGGCTCGGGGTGTCGGCGGCGGCCGCCGCGGCGTCGACGTCGGCGGCCGCGCTCCGTCCGTCACCGGCGAGGTGGACCTCGGACTGCACGAGGAGGTAGCTGCGGTCGACGGTGGGCAGGCCGTCCGGTTCGATGACGACGGCGCCGTGCATCCCCGCCGCGATGTGAGCGCTCATCGGCATCGTCGAGCAGTGGTACATCCAGATGCCCGCGCGGGTGGCCGTGAACCGGTAGGTGAGCGAGGCTCCCGGGGGGATGGTGCGCATCACCTCGTCAGGGACGCTCTCACCGGCGTGGAAGTCGACGGAGTGGCCCATGCCGGCGCGGTTGACGAGGGTGACGACGAACGTGTCGCCGACCCGGCCGTGCAGGGTGGGGCCGGGGACCGACCCGCCGTAGGTCCACCGCTTCTGCCGCACCCCGGGCGCGACCTCGATCTCGACCTCCTCGACCCGGAGCGTCACCCGGTGGACCCGCTCCGGGGTCAGCGGTGGCAGGGCGGCGTCGACGGCGCGGAACTCGTCACCGAACGGTCGGGAGAGGTCCACGGCGAGAGGTCGCTCGGGCGACCCCGATGGCGCCGAGGCCGTCGTGCCCCCGGTAGCGCCCTCCACGCGCACGTGGAGGACCATGCCCATCTGCCGGTGCCCGACGACCGAGCACCAGCCCTCGGCACTGGCGGTGACGACGCCGGCGTCGAGGGTGGCCGAGTGACCGGGCATCACCCGGCGGGTGGCGACGCCGCCGCCGAAGGTCAGGTCGTGGGGTGAGCCCTCGTCGGTGTTGACGAGGTCGATGACGAGGCGGTCGCCGCGCGGGACGTCGATGCTCGCCGGGACGTACGACATGTCGTGCGCCTCGACCCGCACGCGCGTGGTGTGCCCGGTCGGCGCGACGTCGGCGGCACCGGCGCGCAGCCCGGACGCGGCGACGCCCACTGAGCCGCCGCCAGGCGAGAGGCCGGCGGCGGCCGGGTCGGCAGCGACGCCGAGGGACACGGCCAGGGCGAGGACGGCCACCCCCGCGACCAGCTGGGACGTCGGGACCGCAGCACGGTCCGCGGGGGCCGGCGCGGTGGGAGGTGCTGCGGTGCCCAGACCGGCGAGCAGGGCACGCCGGGCGGCGACCGCGGCGCGCACGGCGGAGAGCAGGAGCGGGACGAAGACCGCGAGAGCGGCCAGCACGACGACGGACACGGCCACCCGGACCGCTCCGGGGACGGGCAGCAGGCACACGAGCAGTCCGAGGTTGACGACGAGGACCCTTGCTGCCCAAGCCCGTTCGAACCGTCCAGACGCGGCGCGCACCACGGAGGGTCCGCCGCCGAGCACGACGGGGATGAGGTGCGACAGCGCGCCCGAGAGCAGCTGCGCGGCGAACCCCACCGCGAGCACCGCGGCCACCGTGTCGTAGTCGGCGGCGACGTCGGCCCAGCCCCGGGCTCGAACCACCCGGGTCCCGAGCATGCCCAGCGCGACGAGACCCCATCCCAGGGCGGCGCTGACCGACACCGTGGCCACCGTGCGTGGCGGCGCCTGCCGGGCGGGGGCGAGCAGCGCGCGCCCCCACCACACCAGCCCGGCGAGGTAGCCCGCCAGCCCGAGGACCGCCAGCGGTCTCGAGCCGGCCACGGCGCCTCCCGCCACGACGGCCACCGCGACCCCGAGCACCGGCAGGGCTCGGCGGGCCAGCTGCTCGGCCCGGTCGTCCATCCGGGTGCGGAGCATCGTCGGCCAGAGCGTGACGAGGGTGCCGGTGACGGTGAGTCCCAGCCAGCCGAGGACCATCGTCATCGAGTGCGCGACGAGGACGCGGCCGTGCCACTCGTCGTCGAGGCCGCGCGCCAGCCATGCACCCAACCCGGCGCCGACCGGCACGCAGGCCGCAGCGGTGAGGTAGTAGTGCACGGTGATGCGGAAGCGGCCGGGCAGCGCGTGCTGCAGGCGGCGCCAGAGAGCCCGCCCGTGCAGCGAGACGGCGAGGGCCACCCCGCTCGCGCCCAGCACGGTGAGCTCCCACGCCCCGGTGGGCACGCCGACGAGCACCGCCGCGGCGCCGACGAGCAGGACCAGGATGCGTCGGTTCTGACGAGACCGGTCGTCGAGGGACTCCGGTGTCTTGAGCAGTGCCTGGGTGAAGTGCGTGCTCCAGACCATCGCCGAGTGGGTCATCGCCCCGAGCAGGACGAGGTGGACCATCAGCCAGCCGGCGGCCGGAACGAACGGGTGGGCCAGCGCGACGAGGACGGCCAGGGTCAGCCAGACCAGGCCCGGCCGGTCGCGGAGGGGGAAACGGCCGCGCCCGGCGGGGCGGGCGGGTGTGGTGCTCACGACGAGACCCTCCTCGGGGTCGCTGGGGCCGGTGCGGGGCGACGGGTCACGAGGAGCGAGGCCGCGAGGGCGGTGAGGGGGAGCAGGAGGAGCGCCACGGCGGTGCCGGTGCCGCCGGCCACGCCGAGGGACCGGGTACCGGTGACGTCCCCCGTCACCCGGAGCAGCAGCGTCGCGTGGAGGGCCCCGAGCGGCAGCCAGAACAGGGGGTGCCAGGGCAGGGGACGGCGGAGGACCGCGGGGAGGATGACCGGAGCGTGGGCCATGACCATGCTCATCGCGAAGCCGAGGAAGACGCAGTGCACGACGACGTCGCGCGCGCCGGCACTGCTCGTCGACCCGACCGCCACCCAGGCGGCACCGGCCACGCCGAGCCACGCGTACGCCGCCAGCATCGCCGTGGCCGCGAACCGCGCGAACCCCGACGCGCGCACGAGCCGTACGGCGACGTCGCGAGGGGCCAGCCAGGCGACGAGCAGCAGCAGGACGGCTCCGTACACGCGGGCTCCGCTGTCGCGGAACGTGGTCGAGAGGGCGGCCGAGGTGGCGAACGGAAGGGCGATGAGGGCGAGGGTGCGCCCCGCGCCGGCGGGCAGGTGGAGTGCGGCGAGCTCGACGCGCTCGGCCGCGATCGTCAGGACGACGAAACCGGCGAGCAGCGGGACCGTGGCCGACACCTCGACGCGCGTCATGAGGAGCGCGGCGACCAGGGCACACCCTCCCCCGAGGACCTCGACGAGGACGGCGTCGTCCCGGCGCCGTCCCCAGAGGGCCACGAGCACGGCGACGAGGGCCACGGTGCCGTCGAGGAGGAGGACGTGGCCGAGGGCCGGGGGGAGTGGCACGACGAGCGCGAGACCGCCGGCCCCGAGCAGCACGGGCGCCGCGAACGCCCAGGTCCGGCGCAGGGCCACGGCCCGCTCGAGGGCGACGAGGGTGCCGAGGAACCCGAGGACCATGACCGGTCCGTGCACGTCACCGAGGCGGTCCGAGGCGACCGGCGTCGGGCCGCCGAGCCGGACGAGACCGGCGTCGAGCCCGGCGAGCAGGCAGAGCGCGGCGGGTGCGAGCAGCCAGCCCCGGCCGGGGTGCTTCACGGGACGGACGCCGGCGGCGTCATCGAGACGACGAGGTCCCACTCCGGGCCGGCGAACCGGATCGCCGCGGCGGGGAACAGCCCGTTCTCCTCACGGTCGATGTGCCTGCGCAGGGCGCGCTCGAAGGCGCTCATCTCCTCGTGGGCACCGGCGGCGATCCGGTCCAGGGCCGCGTCGAGGGCGGCGTGCTCGGCGCACAACGTGCGGACGTGCTCGGTGAACTCCGGGTCCTGGCCGAGGACGGCGAACAGGCCCATCTCCTCGGCGTCGGTGTGGGGGCGGAGGAGGGCCCTGAGGTGGTCGGCCGCCCGGGTCACGTCGGTGGGCCCACGGCCGCAGGAGCGGCGCAGCTCACCACAGGCGTTGACGACCTCCTCGTGCTCGGCCATGAAGCGGCCGATGACGGTCACGCTCTCGCAGCCGCAGTAGGAGCACACGGGCCCTCCTCCGCCCGGCTCAGGCGCGAGTGATCCGCAGCCGCCAGGCCTCGGGTCCCTCGTCGAGGTAGGTGACGGTGATCGGTGACTCGCGGTCGGCGAGCTGGGCCAGGAGGGGCTTGGGGTCGTGCGGTGCGACGAGCACGAGCGAGCCGCCGGCCGGGATGGCGCTCATCGCACCGAAGACGGTGGCGTGCCGGATCGCGTGGGGGATCGAGCGCACGTCGAGCTCGGGGGCGCCGTGGTCGGCGTCGCCGCAGCCGCAGCCGTGCTGGACGGCGGTCAGGGGAAGGTCGTGCTGGGACATGGGGTCTCCTCGGTGTGGTGGTCGGCTCGGCGGAACGGGAGGGCTGGGACACTCGGTGGGTGGATGAGTCGTCGGCGGACGTGACCGTGGTGGTGCCGGCCGGTGGTGGTTCGACGCGATTCGGGTCCGACAAGCTCGCGGCCCGACTGGACGGGACGACCGTGCTGGACCACCTGCTGGCCGGGGTGCCGCCGGAGTGGCCGGTGGTCCTCGTCGGGCCGGAGCGGCGGGTTGCGCGGTCCGGGGTGCGCTGGGTCCGGGAGCAGCCGCCCGGTGGCGGTCCGCTGGCCGGGGTGCTGGCCGGAGTCGCCGTGGTCGAGACGCCCGTCGCGGTCGTCGTGGCCGGGGACATGCCGTTCGCCGGTCCGGTGCTGCCGGTGCTGGTCGAGGCGCTGCGAGCGGCCGGGCCGGGGGTGGCCGCGGCGGTGGCCCTCGACGGGGAGGGCCACGCCAACCCGGTGCTGGCCGGCTACCGGGTCGAGGCCGTCCGGGCGGCCTTCCCGGGCCGGGTGCACGGCGGGCGGGCCAAGCGGCTCCTCGACCTCCCGCACGTGCTCGTGGCGGTCCGCGGGGTGGGGTCCCACGACGTCGACACGCCGTCGGACCTGGCGCGGCTTCGTCGGGAGTGGCACGGCTGACCTCTCGGTTCGGTCTGGGGGGCGGCCCCGTCCGGCAGGGGTCTCGCGGGGCCGCCCCGGTCGGTGGGGTGGGTCAGCTGGGCTTGGCCGCGCCGCGGCGGGCATAGCGCCACCAGGTGATGGCGACGCACAAGACGGCCCACGCGATGCCGACGGCGTAGAAGGCGACCGGCCCGAGGGTGGTGACACCGACCCCGAAGAAGAACGGTCCGAAGGCGGCGATCGCCGCGGTCCAGCCGATCACGCCGCCGGCCTGCCGGCGCTCGAAGATCATCGGCATCTGCTTGAAGGTCGACGCGTTGCCGATGCCGCTGAAGAGGAAGATCGCGAGCATCCCCCAGAGGAACTGGCTGAAGCCACTTTGGAGGGCCGCCGCCGAGGAGGTGTCGGGCGTGAGCGCCGGGATCGTCCACGCGATCGACCCGATGAGCCCGACGCCGCTGACGAGGGTCCACACCGCGCCGCCGGTGCGGTCGGTCAGGGGGGCGAAGAGGACCCGGGCCCCGGCACCGACGAGCGGGCCGAGGAAGACGTACTTCACGGCGTCGGGCACGGCGTAGCCGGCGACGAGCACGGTCGCGGAGGCGCCGGCCCCCTTGACGATGTCGGTGTTGCCGCTGCCGTAGAGGTTGGTCATGAGCAGGCCGAACTGGGCCGCGAGGCCGGAGAACGTGCCGAACGTCATGATGTAGAGGACCGTCATCCACCACGTGTCCTGCGTGCGGAAGATGTCGAACTGCTGGCGGACGTTGGCCTTGACGGGCACCGACCTGAGCAGGGACCAGGCGAGGGCCGCCCCGACCAGCATGAGCGGGACCCACACGAACGCGGCGTTCTGGTACCAGACCGTCGTGGCCGGCTTGCCGGGGACCGCGAGCTGCTGGCTGCCCCCGAAGACGGCCAGGGCGGAGAGCGCCACGAGGTACGGCGTGAGCAGCTGGACCAGGGAGACCCCGAAGTTGCCCAGCCCGGCCTGCAGGCCGAGGGTCGTCCCCTGCATGCGGCGCGGGAAGAAGTAGGAGGTGCTCGGCATGAAGCCGGAGAACGCGCCGCCGCCGATGCCGGCGAGGAAGGCGAGCACCATGAGCTCCCAGTACGGCGCGGTGGGCGACTGCACCCGCACGCCCCAGCCGAGGGTCGAGGCGATGAGCAGGAGGCTGGTCAGCGAGACCAGTCGCCGGGTCCCGAGGATCGGGGGGAGCACCATCCACACGAGCCGGAAGAGGCCGGCCGCGAGGCCCGGCATGGCGGCCATCCAGTAGAGCTGGCCCTTGCTGAAGTCGTACCCGAGCGCGTTGAGCTTCGGGATGACGGCGCTCGGCAGGTACCAGGCGACGAAGGCGAGCGTGAGGCAGAACGTGGTCACCCACAGGGTGCGCCACGCGAGGCCCTTGTCCCAGGTCTTCTCGTCCTCGGGGTCCCAGGCGGTGAGCCACTCGCCCTTCGGCTCGCGGCGGGTGGTCGTGGTCATGGCGGGTCTCCTGGGGTGTCGGGCGGGGTCAGCGGCCGGCCGCGGTCACGGTGACGGACTCGAGGCGGTGGGCGAGCTCGGGGGACTCGGCGTGCAGCATCCGCACGACGGTCGAGTGCATCCAGACCGCGCAGAGCGCGACGAGGAGGAAGAGGACGAAGAAGGTGGACGTCGGGAAGCCGCTCCACGCCTTGGTGTAGGCGAACAGCGGCGGGAGGAAGAAGCCGCCGAGGCCGCCCAGCATCCCGACGAGGCCGCCGACGGAGCCGACGTTCTCGGGGAAGTACTCGGGGATGTGCTTGTAGACGGCGGCCTTGCCGACCCCCATGGCGCTGCCGAGGACCACGAGCAGCACCGTGAACGGCACGACGCCGAGCGAGTAGGCGAGGTGCGAGCTCTCCGAGCCGTCCGCGTGGGCGATGACGAGGTGGCCGTCGGGCATCATGAGGACACCGGTCGCGGCGAGCATCACGGCGAGGGTCCAGTACATGACCCGGCGGGCGCCGAACCGGTCGGAGAACCAGCCACCGACCGGGCGCAGCAGCGACGCGGGGAAGATGTAGAGCGCGGTGAGCAACCCGGCCTCGGTGAGGCTGACGTCGTAGTTGTCGACGTAGTACTTCGGGAGCCAGGCCGCGAGGGCCACGTAGGCGCCGAAGAACGCGACGTAGTAGACGCTGAAGCGCCACACCCGCAGCTGTCGCAGCGGTGCCAGCTGCGACCTGAGCGTGGCCTTCGCGCCGGTCGTGTGGTCGTGGCGGGGAGTCCCGAACCACAGGACGCCGGCCCTGACGGGGGAGAGGCGGGCGGAGATGACCCGCACCAGCCGCCACCCGCCGGCGACCGCGCCGCCGAGGTAGGTCGCCCCGGCGGTGCCCGCGATGAGGGCGGGGCCGATGAACTTGGTGACCGACGCCCCCACGTTGCCGGCCCCGAACACGCCGAGCGCGAAGCCCTGGTGCTCACGGGGCTGCCACGCGGCGTTCCACGCGATGCCCGAGCTGAAGGAGTTGCCGGCGAAGCCGACGAGGAAGGCGAGGGCGAGGACGGCCCCGTAGCTCTGGGCGTGCGCGACGAACCAGGCGGGCACGGCCGTGGCGAGGAGCAGCAGGGTCATCACCTTGCGGCCACCGATCCGGTCCGTGAGCATGCCGGCCGGCAGCCGCCACAGCGACCCGTTGAGGACGGCCACCGCGCTGATCCAGGCCAGCTGGGGGTCGGTCAGCCCGAGCTCCTTCTGGATCGGCACGCCGAGGATGCCGAACATCAGCCACGCCGCGAACATCAGGGTGAACGCGGTGCTCGAGAGCCAGAGGACGCGGCCGGCACCCGGGTGGGCACCGCCACCCGGGTGGGCACCGGCGCTCGGCCGGGCCTGCGGTCGGGTGGCGGTCGGGCTCATCGCGTCTCCAGTTGAAAGGATCAGAGTGCTTTTAATGTGTCGACCCGGGACGCTACACCCACCCACCCGATCGCGCAACTACGTGCCGTAGTACTGACTGGTCGGCCTCGGGGCGAGCGGTTTTGCGCCGCTCCTCGCACTCGTGCCCGGCTTCCGTCCGGGTCCGGACTGTGCTTTTATAGTGGCCAGCAGTCCGCTAAACCCGTGATGGGAGGAGGTCGCTGTGCCCACGAAGCAGGAGTACGACGCCGCGGCCCTCCTGGCCTCGCCGGTGCGGCGGTTCCTCGTCCAGCTGCTCGAGGCCAGTGCGACGGACTCGCCGCAGGGCCTCGCTGCCGCGGAGATCGCCCCGCAGGCCGACCTGCACGTGACGACCGTCCGGTTCCACCTCGACCAGCTGGTCGCCGCCGGGGTCCTCGAGGCCGAGTTCGTCCGACCGGGGACGGCCGGCCGGCCGCGCAAGGTCTACCGCCGGGCACCGGCCAGGTCCGCGCCCGGGACCGAGCCGCTCAAGCTGCTGACCACGCTCCTCACGGAGGCCATGACCGCGTCGGTGCACGGGGAGAGGCTGACCCCCTACGAGGCGGGCCGTCGCTGGGCCCGCGAGCACCTGGCCGACCACTCCGAGCGCACGCCGGCCGACAGCGCGGGCGCGTGGTTGGGCCGGGTCGGCGAGGTCATCGACGTCCTCGAGGACTGGGGCTACCAGCCGGAGGTGTCCACCTCCGACGGCGGTCGGAGCGTCCGCGTCGAGCTCACGGACTGCCCGTTCCTCGACCTGGCCCGCGACAACCAGGCCGTCGTCTGCGGCGTCCACCGTGGCCTGATCGCCGAGTCGATGGCGATGTCCGGTGAGGTCCGCGCGCACGTCGCCCTCGAGCCCTTCGTCACCGAGACCCGCTGCCGCGCCCTCATCCGCACCGACACGCCCTTCAAGTCCTCGTAGCCCGACCTCGCCGGAGACCACCATGACCCCCACCCCCGGGCTCGACGGCCCGCTCACCCAGGCCCTCGTCGGAACCCGCCGGTTCTTCACCGCGGGGCAGGTGTCGCCCGACCGCCGCGCCCTGCACCGTGAGGGTGGGCGGGCCGGTGACGCGTTCTACCGCGACCGCTGGTCGCACGACAAGGTCGTCCGCAGCACGCACGGGGTCAACTGCACCGGCTCGTGCTCGTGGAAGGTGTACGTCAAGGACGGCATCATCACCTGGGAGGCCCAGCAGACCGACTACCCCTCCACGGGCGCGGACCGTCCGGAGTACGAGCCCCGGGGGTGCCCCCGCGGTGCCGCGTTCAGCTGGTACACCTACTCGCCCACCCGCGTCCGCTACCCGTACGTGCGGGGCGTCCTGCTCGAGATGTTCCGTGAGGCCCGGCGGGCCGTGGGTGGTGACCCCGTCCTCGCCTGGGCCTCGATCGTCCAGGACCCCGAGCGGCGCAGGCGCTACACGTCCGCCCGTGGCAAGGGCGGGTTGGTCCGCGCGACGTGGGAGGAGGTCGTCGACCTCGTCGCCGCGGCCCACGTGTACACCGTCAAGCGCTGGGGCCCAGACCGCATCGCCGGCTTCTCGCCCATCCCCGCGATGTCCCCCGTCTCGTACGCCTCCGGGGCCCGGTTCCTCGAGCTCATCGGCGCCCCGATGCTCTCGTTCTACGACTGGTACGCCGACCTGCCCAACGCCTCGCCGCAGATGTTCGGCGACCAGACCGACGTCCCGGAGTCCGGCGACTGGTGGGACGCCGGGTACCTCATCATGTGGGGCTCCAACGTCCCGATGACCCGCACGCCGGACGCGCACTGGATGACCGAGGCCCGCTACCGCGGCCAGAAGGTGGTCGCCGTCTCGCCGGACTACGCCGAGAACGTCAAGTTCGCCGACGAGTGGGTCGCCTCGGCGCCCGGCACCGACGGGGCGCTGGCGATGGCGATGGGCCACGTCATCCTCAAGGAGTTCTTCGTCGACCGGCAGGTGCCGTTCTTCACCGAGTACAACCAGCGCTACACCGACCTGCCGTTCCTCGTCTCGCTCGAGCCCGACGACACGACGGTGGACGCGGCGGAGGCCGGTCCGGCCTTCCGACCCGGCAAGTACGTCGTCGCCGGCGACCTCGACGTGCCCGAGGCGACGTCGGAGAACGCGATGTGGAAGCCGGTCGTCCTCGACGCCCGCACCGACGACGTCGCGGTCCCGCAGGGCTCCCTCGGCTTCCGCTGGGGTGACGAGGGGCTCGGCCGCTGGAACCTCGACCTCGACGGCATCGAGCCGGTGCTCTCGCTCCGGGACGTGGCGACCGAGTCGGTGCGGGTGGTCCTCCCGCGGTTCGACACCGCCGACGGCAGGGTCGCGCACGTCTCCCGGGGCGTCCCCGCGCGCCGGGTCGGCGGTCGGCTCGTCACCACCGTCCTCGACCTGATGCTCGCCCAGTACGGCGTCGCCCGCGACGGCCTCCCGGGCACCTGGCCCGCGGACTACGACGACCCCTCCACCCCGGCGACCCCGGCCTGGCAGGAGGAGATCACCAGCGTCCCCGCCGAGCAGGTGACCCGCCTGGCCCGGGAGTGGGCCCAGAACGCGATCGACACCGAGGGCCGCGGGATGATCCTCCTGGGCGCCGGCACGAACCACTGGTTCCACTCCGACCAGCTCTACCGCGCGATGCTCGTCCTCACGACGATCACCGGCTGCCAGGGCCGCAACGGCGGCGGGTGGGCGCACTACGTCGGCCAGGAGAAGGTGCGCCCGATCATGGGGTTCCAGCACATGGCCTTCGCCCTCGACTGGCACCGGCCGCCGCGGCACATGAACCAGACGGCGTACTGGTACGTCAACACCAGCCAGTACCGCTACGACACGTTCACGGCCGACGACGTCGACGCCGGGACCGGCGTCTTCGCCGGCAAGGGCGTCATGGACCTGCTCGCCCAGTCGGTGCGCCTCGGCTGGACGCCGAGCTACCCGACGTTCAACCGCAGCAGCCTCGTGCTGGCCGACGAGGCGGAGGCGGCGGGGATGGCCCCGGCGGACTACGTCGTCGAGCAGCTGACGTCGGGCGCGCTGCGGTTCGCGGTCGAGGACCCGGAGGCGGAGGAGAACCACCCGCGCGTGCTCAGCCTGTGGCGGGCCAACCTCCTCGGGTCGAGTGCCAAGGGCAACGAGTACTTCCTCAAGCACCTGCTCGGGACGGACAACGCGGTCACCGCGCGGCAGGCGCCGCCGGAGAAGCGCCCGGCCGGCATCGAGTGGCCGGAGGAGGTGCCCGAGGGCAAGCTCGACCTGCTGACCACCATCGACTTCCGGATGACCAGCTCGACGCTCTTCTCCGACGTCGTCCTCCCGGCCGCCACCTGGTACGAGAAGCACGACCTCAACACCACGGACATGCACCCGTTCGTCCACTCGTTCAACCCGGCGATCGCGCCGCCGTGGCAGTCCAGGACCGACTGGGAGGCCTGGAAGGCGGTCGCGAAGCGGTTCTCCGAGCTCGCCGTCGACCACCTCGGCAGCCGGCGCGACGTCGTGGCCAAGCCGTTGTGGCACGACACCCCCGAGGCGATGGCCACCGTGCACGGCGTCGTGAGGGACTGGCGCACCGGCGAGTGTGAGCCCGTCCCGGGCAAGACCCTCCCGGTCCTCGCCGTCGCCGAGCGCGACTACCCGGCGGTGTACGACAAGATGACCTCGGTCGGTCCGCTCCTCGAGGAGGTCGGCATGCTCACCAAGGGCGTGCCGTACGACGTCCACCGCGAGGTCGACATCCTCCGGGCCCGCAACGGCACGGCGAGCACCGGTGCGGGACAGGGCCAGCCGCGCCTCGAGACCGACATCCACGTCGCCGACGCGATCCTCCACCTGTCCGGCACGACCAACGGTCACCTCGCGACCCACGGGTTCAGGAACGTCGAGAAGCGCACCGGCACGGAGCTGCACGACCTCGCCGCCGAGCACGAGGGGAAGCAGGTCACGTTCGCCGACACCCAGGTCGCGCCGGTGCCGGTGATCACCTCACCGGAGTGGTCGGGCTCGGAGTCGGGCGGCCGCCGGTACGCACCGTTCACGATCAACATCGAGCGGCTCAAGCCCTTCCACACCCTCACCGGGCGCCAGCAGTTCTACCTCGACCACGACTGGGTCCTCGGGATGGGCGAGGCGCTGCCGGTCTACCGCCCACCGTTGAACATGACCCAGCTCTTCGGCGAGACCGCACTCGGCGAGCAGAACGCACTGGGGGTCTCGGTGCGCTACCTCACGCCGCACAACAAGTGGTCGATCCACAGCGAGTACCAGGACAACCTCTTCATGCTCAGCCTCTCCCGGGGCGGGCAGACGATCTGGATGTCCGACCGCGACGCCGAGAAGATCGGCGTGCACGACAACGACTGGGTCGAGGCGGTCAACCGCAACGGCGTCGTCGCGGCCCGGGCGATCGTGTCCCACCGGATGCCCGAGGGCACGGTGTACATGCACCACGCCCAGGACCGGCTCATCGACGTCCCGCTCACCGAGCGCGACGGCAAGCGGGGAGGAATCCACAACTCCCTCACCCGGATCATGATCAAGCCGAGCCACATCATCGGTGGGTACGCGCAGCTGTCGTACTTCTTCAACTACATCGGGCCCACCGGCAACAACCGCGACGAGGTCACGATGATCCGCCGGCGCACCAACCAGGACGTGGAGTACTGACATGTCACCCCACGAAGTTCTCCGCTCGTTCCTCGCTCCGATACTTCGCGGGGGCCCCGACAACCTTCTGGACGGTGATCTCGCATGAAGGTCATGGCGCAGATGGCGATGGTGATGAACCTCGACAAGTGCATCGGCTGCCACACCTGCTCGGTCACCTGCAAGCAGGCGTGGACCAACCGGGCCGGCACCGAGTACGTCTGGTTCAACAACGTCGAGACCCGGCCCGGCCTGGGCTACCCGCGCGGCTACGAGGACCAGGACGAGTGGATGGGCGGCTGGGTCCTGCGGAACGGGCGGCTGCGGCTGCGCGCCGGTGGCCGGCTCAAGAAGCTCGCGACGATCTTCAGCAACCCGAAGATGCCCTCCATCCAGGACTACTACGAGCCCTGGACCTACGACTACGAGACGCTGCTGAACGCCCCCGCGCAGAAGACCTTTCCGGTGGCGCGACCGCACTCGCTGATCTCGGGCAAGCCGATCAACGTCTCCTGGAGCGCGAACTGGGACGACGACCTCGGCGGCTCGCGTGAGCACGCCGTCAAGGACCCGATGCTCAAGGGCATCGAGGACAAGGTGCGCATGGAGTTCGAGAAGACCTTCATGTTCTACCTGCCGCGCATCTGCGAGCACTGCCTCAACCCCTCCTGCGCGGCGTCGTGTCCCAGCGGCGCGATCTACAAGCGCGAGGAGGACGGCATCGTCCTCGTCGACCAGGACCGCTGCCGCGGCTGGCGGATGTGCATCACCGGCTGCCCGTACAAGAAGGTCTACTTCAACCACAAGACCGGCAAGGCCGAGAAGTGCACCTTCTGCTACCCGCGGATCGAGGTCGGCATCCCGACCGTGTGCTCCGAGACCTGCGTCGGCCGGCTGCGCTACATCGGCCTGGTCCTCTACGACGCGGACAAGGTGCTCGAGGCGGCGACGGTCGAGGACGACCACGACCTCTACGAGGCCCAGCTCGCGGTCTTCCTCGACCCCGAGGACCCCGAGGTGCGCCGCGAGGCCGAGGCCGCCGGCATCCCGGCCGACTGGGTCGAGGCCGCCCGGCGCAGTCCGGTCAAGAAGCTGATCCTCGACCACAGGGTGGCGCTGCCGCTGCACCCGGAGTACCGCACCATGCCGATGGTCTGGTACATCCCACCGCTGTCCCCGGTCGTCGACGTCGTCAAGGACACCGGCCACGACGCCGAGGACGTCGACAACCTCTTCGGCGCCATCGAGACCCTGCGCATCCCGGTCGAGTACCTCGCCAACCTGTTCACCGCCGGCGACGTCGCACCGGTCGACCGGGTGCTCCGGAAGCTGGCCGCGATGCGCTCGTACATGCGTGACATCAACCTCGGACGTGACCCCCGCGACGAGATCCCGGCGGCCGTCGGGATGGAGGGGGAGCAGATGTACGAGATGTTCCGCCTCCTCGCGCTCGCGAAGTACTCCGAGCGCTACGTCATCCCGCCGGCGCACGCGGAGCAGGCACATGCCCTCGAGGAGCTGGCCACCGAGTGCTCGGTCTCCGCGTACGGCGGCGGCCAGCAGGACGTCTTCGGCGAGGGGTCGGGCGCCGCGCCCACCCCGGTGGCGGTCGAGAACTTCCGGGTGCTGCAGCAGACCCAGTCCGCGGACTCGCTCGAGGAGCTGCCGGGCGACAACCCGCTGCGCGGTCGGGTCAACCTCCTGACGTGGGACGGCCGGGGGATGCCCGACGGCCTCTTCCCGAGCGACCAGGAGGCGGGCCGATGAGGTGGCGTCGGCACCGGGGTGAGCAACCCGGCCTCTCGGAGCGCGAGCTCGTCGACACCTGGCAGGTCGTCTCCCTCCTGCTCGACTACCCCGACGACGAGCTGGTCGCCCGCGTGCCGATGCTGCGCGGCGTCGTCGCCGGGCTGCCGCCGGCCCAGCGAGACCCCCTCGACGTCGTGCTCGACACCCTCGAGCGAACCGACCTCGGGGTGCTGCAGCGCGAGTACGTCGACACCTTCGACGTCACCCGCCGCTGCTCGCTGCACCTCACGTACTTCTCGCACGGCGACACCCGGCGCCGCGGGGTGGCCCTCGTCGAGTTCAAGCAGGCCTACCGCAGGGCCGGGGTCGAGTTCGACGCCGACACCGAGCTGCCCGACCACCTCTGCGTCGTCCTCGAGTTCGGCGCGACCCAGGACTGGGCCACCGCCTGGCACCTCCTCACGTCCCACCGGGTGGGCATCGAGGTCCTACGGGCCGGTTTGGCCCACCGGGGTTCGCCCTGGCTTCCCGCCCTCGAGGCGCTCCGGACCACCCTGCCGGTCCTCGACGGCGACGACGAGACGGCCCTGCTCCGGCTCGTCGCCGAGGGCCCGCCCCGGGAGGACGTCGGACTGGAGCCGTACGCGATGGACCCGCGCCTCAACCCTCGTCCCGAGCCGGCCGACACCACGGCGCTGCTCGGCCCGACCATCCCGGTAGGAGCCCCCCGATGACGACGTTCCTCTGGGTGATCGTCCCCTACGTGTGCCTCGCCGTCTTCGTCGTCGGCCACGTGTGGCGCTACCGGTACGACAAGTTCGGCTGGACGACCCGTTCCAGCCAGCTGTACGAGAGCCGGCTGCTGCGCATCGGAAGCCCGCTGTTCCACTTCGGGATGCTCGGTGTCGTCATGGGCCACGTCATCGGCCTGGTCGTCCCCCAGGTGTGGACCAACGCCCTCGGCCTCAGCCCGCACGCGTACCACGTCATCGCACTGGCCGGCGGCATCCCGGCGGGCGTCGCGGCCCTCGTCGGCCTGGCCATCCTCGTCTACCGCCGCCGGACGACCGGGCCGGTGTTCCGGGCGACGACGGTGAACGACAAGGTGATGTACGCGGTGCTCGGCGCCGTCGTGGCCCTCGGGATGTGGAACACGGTGGCGGGCAGCCTGCTGCAGTTCGGCGGGGAGTACAACTACCGCGAGGGCGTCTCGGTGTGGTTCCGCAGCATCTTCCTGTTCCGGCCCGAGGCGGGGCTCATGGCCGAGGCCCCGCTCGGCTTCCAGCTGCACGCCCTGCTGGCCTTCGCGCTCTTCGCGATGTGGCCGTTCACCCGTCTCGTGCACGTCTTCTCCGCGCCGATCGGCTACCTGACCCGCCCCTACCTCGTCTACCGGTCGAAGGACCCCCGACCCGGACGGGGCACGGGCAACCGGGCGCCCCAACGTGGCTGGGACAAGCCCGAGCTGACCCGCAAGTGACCCGGCACGCGCCGGGCGGCCCCTCGAAGGAGACCACCATGACCGACCTCGCCGCCGCCGAGCAGGAGTGGCACGACTGGATCACCGACGCCTGCGCGGCGGTGGGCGTCGACCCGTCCGACGTCGACGTCACGGGCATCCACGGCCTGACCAAGGAGATCGCCCACGGGTTCGCCCGGCCGATGGCCCCGGTCGGGTCCTACATCCTCGGTCTCGCCGTCGGCGCCCGTGCCGCCGCCGGGCGGGAGGCCTCGCAGGCCCACCTGAGTGAGGCCATCCGGTCGACCTTCCCCGCTCGGTGAGTACCGTTCCCACCGAACCGCTCCCGAGAACTCAACGCACACTCCTCGTGCCGGAGGCCGCCCTGGACCGGGTGTTGTCCCGGCTGACGCCCTTGAGCCCGGTCGACCTGCCCATCGACGAGGCGCTCGACCACGTGCTGGCCGAGGCCCTGGACGCGGCCACCCCCGTCCCACTGTTCGACAACGCCGCGATGGACGGGTACGCGCTGCGCGCGGCCGACGTCCACCCGGGTCGACGGTTGCGGGTCGTCGGGGAGGTGCGGGCCGGTCAGGTCGCGCAGGACCCGGTCGGCGAGGGCCGGGCGGTGCGGGTGATGACCGGCGCACCGATCCCGCCCGGCGCCGACGCCGTCGTGCCGTGGGAGCGGACCCGGACGCCCGCGAGCGGCGACCGGCCGGTCGACCACCTCGCCGACGAGCTGCCCGCGTGGGTCGTCGTCGACGGGGACGTCGACCCGGGCCGACACGTCCGCCGCGCCGGGGAGGACCTCGAACCGGGAGACCCGGTGGCCGCCGCCGGCGTGCTCGTCGGTCCGGCCGAGGTGGCCCTGGCGTGCGCCGGCGGGCACCACACGCTCCGTGTCGTCCCGACCCCGGTGGTGGCCGTCCTGTCGACGGGGGACGAGGTGGCCGGGCGGGGGGAACGGCTCGCCGGGCCCCGGGTCCCGGACGTCGACGGTCCCGCGCTGGCGGCGCTGGCCCGACGGCACGGCGCCACGGTGCTCCGGGTCGGACCGGTGCCGGACGAGCCGGACGCCCTCGCTGCCGCCCTCGACGAGCTCGCCGGGCGTGCCGACCTCGTCGTCACCAGCGGCGGAGCCTCCGGAGGCGCGGCCGACCTCGTCGCCCGGCTCGGACGCAGCGGGCACCCCGTCGAGGCGCTCAGCCTGGCGATGAAGCCCGGCAAGCCACTCTGCCTCGGCTGGCTCGACATCGCGCCCGGGCCCGGCGGTGGTCGGGTGCCGTTCATCGGCCTCCCCGGCAACCCCGTCGCCGCGATGGTCGCCTTCGAGGTCTTCGCCGGTCCCGTCATCGCCCGGCTCCGGGGACTGGGTGGGTCCAGCCGGGTGCTCGAGGCCGTCGCCACGGAGCCGCTGCCCGGCGCGGAGGGCAAGGTCAGCTACGTCCGGGTGCGACTGGAGCGGCGTCCCGACGGGACGCTCGCCGCCGGTCCGACCGGGGGTGACCGCCCACACGGTCCGCGCTCCCTCGTGGCCACCGACGGCCTGGCCGTCGTCGACTCGGCCGGCGGAGTGGCTGCGGGCGAGCCGGTCCTCGTGCGGGTGACGGGCTGGTCCGGAACCTCGCGGGCCGCGGGCGGGGGCGGGCTCGGCGGTTCGTGACGGCGCCCGACGAGAGCGGGGCGACGGCCTCCCCCTCGGCTGGGCCCGCCGCCACCGGGGACCGGGTCCCCGCGCCGAGGGCCGGCCCCTCCCGTCGCGGTCACCGCCACGCTTCGCCCGGACCTCGCAGGTAGGTGCGCCACACGTACGGCCACGGGGTGACGGCGATGACGACCAGCTCGGGCGTGAGGCTGACCAGGATCTCGGCCATGGCGGGGCTCATGTCTCCGGCGACCAGGTGGGGGAGGGCGACCAGAACGAACCACAGGACCTTCCACGCCGTCTCGAACAGCAGGACCGGCAACATCTTCACCGGGTGGCGGAGCCCGAGGAGGGCCAGGACGGACATCGCCGTCAGCAGGGTGAGGGTGACGCCTTCGTGGAGGGGCAGGGCGGCTGCCCGACCGAGCAGGGGCCACTTCACGAGCGCCAGGCCGACCGCGATGAGGCCGTAGCCGCCGCGCATCGAGGTCACGCGCCACCGCGGGAGGTCGGTTCGCACGTTCGCAGGGGAGGTGGAGGTGCTGATGGTCGTCATCGACGTCTCCGTTCGGGTGCGGCGCTCGGCGTCCGTCGGGCCGGCACCGGGTCATCCGCGTGGGGCTGTCCGCCCAGGGGTTCGTCGGGTCCGAGGCCAGGGGGCCCCGGTGTGGCGACGTCGCCGGGCGCGTGGGTGCGGGACCACTCGTCGCGCAGGACGGCGTAGCCGACCGTGTCCAGCCAGGACCCGGAGCGATGGAGGGAGTCGCGGACGGCGTGGGTCTCGCGTCGCATGCCCACCCGCTCCATCAGCCGCCAGGACGCGGTGTTGTCGAGGAAGCTGGTGGCCACGAGCCGGCGCGCGCCGAGGTGCTCGAAGGCGAACGCCATGAGGGCGCGGACCGCCTCGGTGGCATAGCCGTGGCCCTCGTGCGCCGGGTCGAGGACCCACCCGAGCTCCACCTGCGCCCCGCGGGCGTCGTCGGCGACGTCGAGCTGGGCCCAGGCGTCCTCGCGGCGCAGCATGACGTCACCGACGACCGTGCCCGCGGGATCGTCACCGAGGACCACGGCGACCGTGGTGGCGAGCCGCGCGGGGTCCCCGAACAGGTCGAGGTAGCCCTCGAGGTCCGCGGGCGTGCCGGTCAGCCACTGGTTGACCGAGGGGAGGCGGCGGAAGGCCCAGGTGGGCACGGCGTCGTCGAGCGTGGCGGCGCGCAGGGTGAGCCGCTCGGTCCGCAGGACCCGGTCGAGCGTCGGTCGCGGCGGTTCGCCCGCAGCGACGGCGACCGACAGCAGGTCGACCCCGAGGTCCCGGACCGCGGTGAGCACGCTGTGGAGGTGCGCCTGGTCGCCGAGCGGGCCGTGCAGGCTGGTGGTCCCGTCGGCGCGGCGGGCGACGGTCAGGCCGCCGAGCGGGCGGGCCCAGTGGTCGTCGAGGTGACCTCGGACCCGGATGTCGTAGGCGGTCGGCATCGGAGCGGTCATCGGGACCTCCGAGGTGAAGCAGCGGCACGGGTCCGGCGGATCGCGAGCTCGGCGACGCCGAGGTTGACGAGCCACCCGGCCAGCTTGGCCAGGTCGCCGCTGAGCTCCCCGGTGCCGACGACGGCCTCGGTCAGGCCTTCGGTGAACGCCTGCGTGCCGGCGCCGAGGCCGAGCGCGTACGCCCGGACCATCCACGCCCGGTGGGCGTCGACGTCCTGCCGGCGGATGGCGCGGAACCCCAGGACGATCGAGGCCGCCATCCCCGACGCCACGAGCAGGCGTGCGACGAACAGGACGGGGCCGGTGCCGGGACGGGGCGGGTACCCGAGGGTCAGCCACAGGGCCGAGCCGGCCACGACGAGCCCACAGGCCGCGAGGACGCGTCCCGAGCGCCGGTGCCAGGTGAGGTGCCGACGTCGGAACGAGGCGACCAGCTGGAGCACCCCCGCCAGGGCGAACACGGCCGAGGCGACGATGTGAACGACCAGCGCCGCCGGGAAGCCGGCGAACCGGACGTCGGCCGGCACGAGGTCCGGGCCGCCGGCGAGCTGGACGAGCCGCAGGGTGCCCGCGCCGAGGGGGATGGCGCTCAGGGCGACCAGGGCCAGGGCCACCCGCCAGCCGGCACCGGGGTGCCGGCCGGTCGGGGTGCGGACGGTGGTGGTCATCGGACGGCGGGCTCGGCGACGTGGGTGTCGGCGACGTGGGTGTCGGTCGCGGGGATCTCGGGGGACGAGGCCGCACGGTCGGTGCGGTTGCGCCACAGCGAGATCCCGAGAGTGATGAGGGCGACCCCGACGGGGACGGCGAACGGCCGGTTGAACGAGTCCGGCAGGGCGGAGAGCGCGAGTGCGGAGACCGTGCCGACGCTGAGGAGGACGCAGGCGGTGCGGGCGAGGATGCCGGCACGGAGGAGGGCGATGCCGAAGAGGAGGCCGCCGACGGAGTACCCGATGCCGGTGACGAGGAAGAGCTGCTGCACGTGGCCGATGTCGACGCCCGGCGTGCCGCCCAGCGCCCCGTCGAGGTAGGCCTGCACGTACGTCGGGTCCGTCCTCGCCACCACCGGCAGGACGCAGCCGACGACGACCTGGTTGGCGAACATCGCGACGTAGCCGACGACGAGCAGGGCGAAGCTCGCCGCGCCGAAGAGGCCGAGCCGGGCTCGGTTGCGCAGGAACATGCCGGTGAAGCCGGCGATGGCGAGCACCGCCATCGCGGCCTTGGCCATCTCTCGGACGAACACGTCGGTGGTGACGACGTGGGCCACGTCGCCGGCGGGGTGGCCGATCTGGACCGCGATGTAGAGAGCCCCCGCGGTGGTGGCGCACACGGCGGCGGCTGCGGTGAGGCGGCTGGAGGTGAGGGTCATGTCGGGTCCTTCGTCCGGTGCCGGACCGGTGTCCGACGATGCGGCGACGGTAGGAACCGGCAGGGTGACGCCACATCACCACGTGATGTGATCCGGTGGGTGATCGTGAGGGCCGCGCTCAGAGGAGGCCGAGCTCGCCCGCTCGTCGCACGGCGGCCCGGCGGGTGGTGACGTCGAGCTTGGTGAAGATGTGCTTGGTGTGGCTGCGCAGCGTGTTGACCGAGACGAACAGGGACCGGGCGATCTCCGGCCCGCTCAGCTCGGAGGCGAGGAGGCGCACGACCTCCAGCTCACGCTCGCTGAGCAGACCGTCCCGGGAGCGCTCGGCGGCCGCGGCCCCGGCCGACGTGGCGGCGCCGAGCACCAGGCGCGCGAGGTCGCTCACGGTCGGCGTGCCCTCGCGGGCCAGGTCCTCGAGGAGGGCAAGGCACCGGTCTCCCTCGTCGAGGAAGAGGCGGCGGAAGCCGTGCGGTGCCGCCAGCACGAGGGCCTCCTCGAGGTCGCGCCGCGCCCGCGCCACGTCCCCCTCGGCCTCGGCGGCCAGGGCGCGCACGAGGAGCGTCTCGGCCACGCTCCGCTCGCGCTGCTCGGTTCGGGCAGTGGCCAGGACGCCGTCGAGGAGGGGGGTCGCCTCCTGGGGGCGGGCCTCCGCCACGAGGAGGCGGGCGTAGGTGAGCAGCTCGTGCTCGTCGAGGTACGTCGGCGGACCCGTCGCCGTGGTCGGCCCCCGTCGGGCCCAGCCCCGGACGTCCGCGAGGCGCCCCTGGGCGAGGTGCAGTCGTGCCAGGCTCGACCGGATCGGCTGGACGTCGGGGAAGTAGCCCGGTAGGTACAGCCGCTCGCCGTGGTCGAGGAGGTCCGCGGCCTCGGCCAGCTCGCCCCGCGCCCGGTGCAGGGCGGCGTTCACCGTGAACCAGCGGTGCCGGTTCTCCGGGATGGAGCCCGCCTCGCCGAGGGCGTGTGCCAGGTCCAGGTGCTCACCGGCCGCGCCCAGCTCCCCGGCCTCGCGGAGGACGTCGGCCAGGGCGACGTGGAGGTCACCGGTCACCGACCGGGTGGCAGCGGGGTCGTCGGCCGCGGCGCGGACCGCCGTGTCGAGCAACCGGCGGGCTTCGTCGGCCCTCCCACGGGCGAGCCACATCTGGGCCAGCACGACGGTGGCACCGAGCGCGTCGGTGAGCATCCCGGCCCGGCGGAGGCTGGACGCGGCGCTGGTGAACGTGGTGATCGCGGTGCCGACGTCACCGGCCGCCCAGGCGGCGAGCCCGAGGAAACCCTCGGCCGCGCCGCGTGGGAAGTGGTCCTCCGGGCCGGCCAGGGCCAGGGCCCGGCGGGCGTGGGTGACGGTCCCGTCGACGTCGGCGCGGGCCTGGGCGACCGCGGCCCGGTACACCGCCGTCATCGCCGGCAGACCGCGCAGCTCCTCCGCCCGGCTGCCGACGGCCTCGGCCATGGCGGGAGGCGGCGCGGACCCGAGCGGCGCGGGGTCGCCGAGGGCGGCGTCGGCGAGGTCCAGCCAGGGCTCGACGCCGTCGACGTCGCCCGCGGCGAGGCGGCTCCAGCCCCGGAAGGCCGCGAGCAGGGGACGGCGCCGGACGACGTCGTCGGGCAGCGTGGCGGCCCACTCGCGCAGGACGTGGTCGTGGCGTGCCCGGCGCTGCTCGCCCACACCGAGCTCGACGAGGTCGGCGGCGTGCTCGACGTCTCCACCGAGGAGCGAGTGCCGGACCGCCTCCGGCACGAACCCGTGCTCGGCGAACCACCGGCCGGCCGCCCGGTGGAGGGCGTCCACCGTGTCGGGGTGGGCGGCCGTCATCCGCGCCCGCACGGCGTCCGCGAACAGGTGGTGGTAGCGGTACCAGCGGCGCTGGTCGTCGAGCGGGACGACGAACAGGTTCTCGCGCTCGAGGGTCTCGAGGAGCCCCTGTCCGTCCGGTTCGCCGGTGACGGCCTCGCAGAGTGACGCACTCATCCGGTCGAGGACCGAGGTCTTCAGCAGGAAGTCGCGCACGGGTTCCGGCTGCCGGTCCAGCACCTCCTCGACGAGGTAGTCGAGGACGAACCGGTGGCTGCCGGCGAACGCGTCGACGAACCCACTGAGGTCGTCCACGTGCGAGCGGGCGGAGATCGCGGCGAGCTGCAGGCCCGCGGCCCACCCCTCGGTCCGGTCGTGCAGGGTGCTCGTGAGACGGCCGTCGAGCGGGAGTCCCATCAGGTCGGTGAGGAAGGCCGAGGACTCCGCTGCCGTGAACCGGAGGTCGGCCGCCCGCACCTCGACCAGCTCGCCGCGCGCCCGGAGCCGGGCCGAGGGCAGCGGCGGGTCGACCCGGGTCGTCAGGGCGACGGTCACCTGCGGGGGGAGGTTCTCGACGAGGAACGCCATCGCGTCGTGGACCGCCGGGTCGTTGACGACGTGGTAGTCGTCGAGGGCGATCACGGTCGGCGGGAGCAGCGTGTCCAGGTCGGTGAGCAGGCTGGTGAGGGCGGCGCCGTCAGCGCGGTTCCCGGTGTCCAGCAGCGACATCGCGTCCTCTCCTGCATCCGGGGCGACGGTCTGGACCGCGAGCACGAACTGCCTCACGAAGGTCGGGAGGTCGTCGTCACCCGGCTCGAGCGACAGCCAGGCCACGTGTCGCGAAGGCGTGGCGGAGAGCCACTGCGACAGGAACGTGGTCTTGCCGAAGCCGGCCGGTGCCACGACGAGGACGAGCCGTGGCACGGACACGGGGTCCGGCGCCACGAGGTCGATGAGACGCGGCCGCTGCACCAGCCGACGTCGTGGCACCGGCTGGTGCAGCTTCGTGCCGGGCAGGGACGGCACGTCAGGGTCCGCTCACGCGCGGTGCCCGTACGGCGTGGTCCGTGGCTCGTGCACGGGACCATTGGATCGGGTCGGGGCGGTTACGGCAACGCCCCCGGGGCGGGCGGAGCGGGAGCAGGCCTCAGCGGGCCAGCAGGCGCCCGCGGAGTCGGTGCAGCTGGGGCATGAGCCCGTAGATGACGATCGGGACGGCCACGGTGGCCAGGACGAAGGTGCGCAGCACGGCGTTGGTGTCCTTCAGCCACGGTCCGATGGTGAGGTTGAGGACGGTCAGGGTGGGGAAGACCGCGACCCAGATCATCAGGGCGAGCTGGTGCTTGGTCGGCGGGCCGGCGGGGCGCGACGGGGTGGTGGACATGGTGGTGCTCCTGTTCGTGTGTACGTGAGGTGTGGTGGCCCGTCCCGTCGTGACGGGGGGGGCCGGGTTGCCGGGTCAGACGGTGGGGCCGAGCCGGAACGCGGCGAGGGCCAGACGGCCGTCCTCGTCCACGAGGTCGTTGTTGATGGCGATCGCCGCGGCGGACCCCTCGCCGGCGGCGGTGATCACCTGGGCGCGGGGGTTGACGGCGTTGCCGGCAGCCCACACCCCGGGGACGCTCGTGAGCCCGGTCGGGTCCACCGCGACCCAGCCGGCGGGTCCGGTCGTGCAGCCGAGGTCGGCCAGGATCGCGTCGTTGGCGACGAACGTCGGCCGGACGAAGAGCGCCGTGCGGGCCACGGTGCGACCGTCGGCGAGCTCGACGCCGGCCAGCCGGTCGTCCTCGACGACGAGGCGGACGACGCCCTCGTCGACGACGCGGATGCCGCGCGCGGCGAGCTGCTCTCGCTCGACGGCGGCCAGGAAGGCCCGGTTGGCGAAGAGGATGACGTCCGCGCTCCACTGCCGGACCAGCTGGACGTGGGTGAGGGCGTCCCTGACGCCGTCGGCGGAGCCCACGAGGACCCCGACGGGCTGGTCCCGCACCTCGTACCCGTGGCAGTAGGGGCAGTGGAGCAGGTCGCGTCCCCCAGCGGTCCCGGACGCCGGGGATGTGGGGCACGACGTCCCGCAGTCCGGACGTGACCAGGACGCGCCGGGCGCGCAGGGCCTCGCCGGAGTCGAGCCGCACCTCGAACCAGCGGCCCGTGCCGCGGTCCGAGGAACCGTGCTCGAGCACGGCGGTCACCGTCCCGTCGACGAACCGACCGCCGTAGTCGGCCACCTCGGCGCGGCCGGCGGCGAGGAGCTCGGAGGGCGGCAGGCCGTCGGAGCCGAGGAAGCCCTGCATGTGCGCCGCAGGCGCGTTGCGTGGCGTCCCCGCGTCGACGACGACCACGTCACGGCGAGCCCGGGTCAGGACCAGCGCGGCGGAGAGGCCGGCGGCGCCGCCGCCGACGACCACGACGTCGTGCGTGGGTCGGGCCTGGCGGGAGCCCGTGGCTTCGGCTGTGTGCTCGGTCATGCCGGGAAGAGTCGCCCCGCGGTGGGCGCGCCGACAACCGTTGTTGCCGATCCCGGGAACGCTGCGGTGCAATGAGCGCGTGAGCGGCGGCGAGCATCCGGGCCCCGACGGGTCCGGCGCGATCAGCGAGGCCCTGGAGCGGGTGGCCCCGCGCCTGCGCGAGATCAGGCGGCGTCGGGGGCTGACGCTCGTCGAGGCGGCCGAGCGCGCCGGGATCTCCAAGAGCACCCTGTCCCGCCTCGAGACGGGTCAGCGCCGCCCGAGCCTCGAGCTGCTGCTCCCGCTCGCGATGACCTACCGCGTCCCGATCGACGACCTCGTCGGCGCTCCCGAGGTGGGCGACCCGCGGGTCCGACTCAAGGCGCGAAACGTCAAGGGCCGCACCGTGCTCCCGCTGACCGGCCCGGGTGGCATCCAGGCGTGGAAGATCGTCATCCCCGGTAGCCAGACCACGCCGGCGCCCCGGTCGCACGACGGCTTCGAGTGGCTCTACGTGCTGTCCGGCCGCATGCGCCTTGTTCTCGGGACCCGGGACCTGGTCCTCGGGATCGGCGAGGTGGCCGAGTTCGACACCCGGGTCCCGCACTGGTTCGGCAGCACCGGCGAGGGTCCGGCCGAGGTGCTCAGCATCTTCGGACGCCCGGGCGAGAAGGCGCTGACCCGCGCGACCGGAGCAGAGTGCCCCCGGCAGGATTCGAACCTGCGACACCTTCTTTAGGAGAGAAGTGCTCTTCCCCTGAGCTACGAGGGCGGGAAGACCGCAGGACAGCCTACGGGGCCGACCGGCCTCGAGTGCCCAGGTGGCTGCCCGGGCGACCGTTTCGGCACACGACACCGGCGGGGCGGGCGGGGCGCGGCGGACGCCACCCCGGGCCGGCGCCGCGCGGGGGGATACTGCCCCACGTGACGACCGCCCCGGCCCCGACGACCCCCCGCGACGACCTCCAGCGCCGCACCGTCCGCACCCTCGTCGGCTCGCAGATGCTCGGAGGCGTCGGCCTCTCCGCCGGCGTCGCGGTCGGGGCCCTGCTCGCCGAGCAGGTCTCCGGCTCCGCGCGCTGGGCCGGCCTCGGCGGGACCTTCCAGGTGCTCGGGGCGGCCCTCGTCGCGGTGCCGATGGCCCGGGTGATGGCCGCCCGCGGACGCCGACCGGGCCTCGTCCTCGGCTACGCCCTCGCCACCGTCGGGGCCGCCGGGCTCATCACCGCCGGCGTCGTGCGGAACTTCCCGCTGCTCCTCGTCTCCAGCCTGCTCTTCGGCGGCGCCACGGCGTCGAACAGCCAGAGCCGTTACGCCGCAGCCGACCTCGCGATCCCGGCCCGCCGAGCCCGCGACCTGAGCATCGTCGTCTGGGCGACGACGCTCGGCAGCGTCCTCGGCCCCAACCTCGTCGGCCCGAGCGCGCCGGTCGCCGACGCCCTCGGCCTCCCGCGGCTCACCGGACCGTTCGTCTTCTCCCTCGTCGGCCTGGTCCTCGCCATCGCCGTCATCGCGGTCCGGCTGCGCCCCGACCCGCTCGTCGAGTCCCGCCGCCGGGCGCTCGACGAGGGCGACGAGCCGGGCGAGCCGACCCACGGCTCCGTGGTCCGCGGCCTCCGGGTCGCCTTCTCCCGCCCGGTCGCGCGGCTCGGCATCCTCACCCTGGCCCTCGGGCACGGCGTCATGGTGAGCGTCATGGTGATGACCCCGCTGCACATGGCCCACGGGCACGCCGAGCTGACCGTCATCGGCTTCGTCATCAGTGTCCACATCCTCGGGATGTACGCGTTCTCCCCGCTGACCGGGATGGCCGTCGACCGGCTGGGCGGGCGACCCGTCGCGCTCGTCGGGGCAGGGGTCCTCAGCGCGGCCACCCTCCTCGCGTCGGTCTCGCCGATGGGGGAGTCCTCGACGCTGCTCGGCGGGCTGTTCCTCCTCGGGCTGGGCTGGTCCTGCACCCTCGTCGCCGGCTCGACCCTCCTCACCTCGGCCATCCCCGCGGCCGAGCGCCCCGGCGCGCAGGGGGCCTCCGACCTGCTCATGGGCCTGGCGGCCGGGGGCGGCGGCGCGGTCGCCGGCGTCATCGTCGACCGCGTCAGCTTCCATGCCCTGGCCCTCACCTCGCTCGGCTTCGCGCTCGCCATCGGGCTGCTCGCCGTCACCACCCGTGTCCCGACCGGCGGCGTCCCGCCGGCCCCGCCCGTCCCGCCCGCCCCGGCGACCCCCTGAGGCCGGCCCGCGACCCGCGCCCGAGCCTCCCGGGCCCGGGCGCCCGCCGTTGTTAGCCTGCTGAGGTGACTGCGAGCGGCCCGGCGCGCGACGCACGGCCCCGCGGCAGGGCCGGCGTCGCCGACGCCGTGCCCGAGGACCGGCACCGGGGAGGGCACCTGAGCATCGCGCCCGACGCCGCCACGGTCCGCGCCGAGAGGGTCGCCGAGGCCCGGGCCCGGTGGACCCGTCACCTCGTCGAGCTCGGTGGCCCGAACACGCTGCTCTGGTACCGCGACCTCCCGGTCGGCACCCTCGACCTGTCCACGGCGCACCTCGGGTCGCGCAGCACCCTGCTCGCCGGTGGCTCGACGCTCCTCTCGGAGCTGGTCCGTGAGCCACACGCCCTCGACGAGGCGCGAACCCGGCTCGGCCGCATCCACGACACCGCCACCGAGATCGAGCGCGAGCACGCCGTGCGCACCTGCTTCCTCGGCATCGGGATGGCCTCGTGGACCATCGTCCTCGAGGACGGGCGCGTCGTCCCCCGCCAGCCCGGCGCCCCCGTCTTCCTCCGGGCCCTGAGGACCCGACCCACGGATGCCCGCCGCCGGGACTGGGTGCTCGAGCCCGGCGACGAGCTCGAGGTGAACCCGGCGCTCGTCCACTACCTCGAGTCCGAGCACGGCATCAGCCTCGACACCGACCGTCTCGAGCACCTCGCGACCGCCGCCGGCGCCGTCGACCCCTACCCGGCGTACGCCGCGCTCGCCGACGCGTGCCGGGCCGTCCGCGACCTGTCCGTCGACCCGCGCGTCGTCGTCAGCACCTTCCCGTACCACAAGGCGCCGCTCGTCGCCGACCTCGCCGCCCAGGCCGACACGCTCGCCCGGCACGACGTCGTCGCGGCGCTCGCCGGGTTCGCCGACGCCCTGCCGGCCGTCGCGGTCGGTGCGGAGCGGGGGCGGGGCCCGGCCGAGGACTTCCTCGTCCTCGACGCCGACGCGGCCCAGCGCGAGGCAGTGGAGGCGGTACGGGCCGGGTCGCACCTGCTGCTCCACGCGCCACCCTCGACCGGCGCGTCGCAGACGGTTGCGAACCTCGCCGCCGCCCTCGCCGCCGACGGCCGGCGCGTGCTCGTCGTCTCCCCGAAGCGCACCGCCCTCGACGCCGTCCGGTCGCGGCTCGACGAGGTCGGGCTCGGCGACCTCGTCCTCGACCTCGCCGACGGCGGTCATGCCCGTCGGTCCGTGGTCCGCGAGCTCGTCGAGGGCCTCGACCGGGTCCTCGAGCGAGGGGCCCGGCCCGGCAGCCGCCGGCAGCGTGAGCGCGAGGCCGCCGAGGACGCCGAGGCCCGGCGCTCACGGGCCGCGGCGGCCGCACTGCTCGACGAGCACCTGCGCGCGCTGCACGGCCGACGCGACCCCTGGGCCGTGACCCTCCACGAGGTGCAGGAGGAGGTGTGCCGGCACGCCGCCCTGCCGCAGGCGCCCCGCTCCCGGGTCCGGCTCGAGGGTGCGGTGCTCCTCCGCCTCGACCGCGCCAGCCTCGACGAGGCGGGCGACCTCCTGACCCGCCTCGCCGCCCTCGCCGCCTGGGACGGCGACGGTGCCGACGACCCGTGGTTCGGGGCGGCCCTGCACTCCCCGGAGGAGGCGGCCGAGGCCCGCGAGCGCGTCGAGCGCCTCGCCACCGGGCTCGTCGGGGAGACCCGCCGCATCCTGGGCGACGTCTTCCGTGGCGTGCACCTGCCCGCCGCTCCGACCGTCCTCGACTGGGACCGCGTCCTCGCCACGGTCGGGCAGGTCCGCGACACCCTCGAGGTGTTCCGGCCCGAGGTCTTCGACATCCCCCTGGACGACCTCGTCGCGGCCACGGCCACCGGTGCCGAGCGGCGGGCTGCCGACTCCGACCTCGGCGTCGTCGAGCGGTGGCGGGTGCGCCGGCAGGCCCGCGCGCTGCTGCGGCCGGGCCGTCCGCCGGCCGACCTCCACGCCGCACTCGTCGAGGCCCAGATGCAGCGGCACGCGTGGCGCGAGCTCGCCGGGTCCGGTGGCCGACCCGAGATCCCCGTCGAGCTCGACCGGGCGCGCGCCGCCCACGACGCGCTCGTCGACGACCTCTCGTGGGTCGACGACCGGCTGCCGCACGACGAGGAGGACCTCGACCTCGTCGAGCTCGACCTCGGCGAGCTGGCCGACCGGATGGGGACCCTCCACGCTGCCGCTCGTCGCCTCGATGCGGCGCCGGACATCCGGCTCGCGCTCGACCTGCTCGACCGGCTCGGCCTCACCCCGCTCGTCGAGGACCTGCGCGCTCGCGGCGTCCCCGCCGAGCGGGTCCGCACCGAGCTCGACTGGGTGTGGTGGTGCTCGATCGCCGACGAGGTGGGTGCACACGACGGGTACGTCACCCACTTCGACCCGCACGCGCTGACCGCTGCCGTGGCGACCCTGGTCGCCTCCGACCGTGAGGCCCTCGAGGGCCAGGTCGGCCGGGTGCACGCGGCCGTGGCCGAGCGCGTCGCCGAGGTGCGCCGGGCCCGCCCGGACGAGGAGACCCGGCTGCGCGCCGAGGCCGCCCGCGCCCGGCGGCCGTCCGCGCTCCCCGAGCTGTTCGCCTCCGTGGGCACGTTGGCCACGGCGGTCCGTCCGATCTGGCTGGCCAGCCCGCTCACCGTCCCGTCGGTCCTGCCGCCGGGGGAGTGCGTCGATGTCGTCGTCGTCGACGAGGCCTCGCTCGTCGCGCCGGCGGAGGCCGTCGCCGCCGTCTCCCGCGGCCGCCGCGTCGTCGTCGTCGGCGACCCCGCCCAGCTGCCGCCGGTCCCCTTCGTCGTGTCGGCCGGGGTCGACGCCCCGGAGGAGGCCGACAGCGAGTCCGTCGTCGACGCCCTCGACGGCGTGCTGCCGACGCGCCGCCTCACCTGGCAGTACGGCGCGCTCGACGAGCGCCTCGTGGCGTTCGCCGATGCGCAGCTCTACGACGGCACGCTCGTCACCTTCCCGGGCACCGGCACCGCGCCGGTCGTCCGGCACGAGCTCGTCGACGGCCACGGCGTCGTCGCCGAGGGCGAGGCCGCGGTCGAGTCGACGCCGGCCGAGGTCGACCGGGTCGTCGAGCTCGTCCTCGAGCACGCCCGCCGCCGCCCGGAGCGCTCGCTCGCCGTCATCGCGCTGGGCCCCGGGCACCGCCGGCTCGTCGAGGACGCCGTGCGGCACGCCGTCGAGGGCCTCGGCGACGAGGTCGCCGCGTTCTTCGCGGAGGACCGGCCGGAGGCGTTCTCGGTCCGGGACGCAGACCACGTCCAAGGGGAGACGTGGGACGACGTCGTGCTCACCGTCGGGTTCGGCAAGACCCCGCACGGCCGGGTCCTGCATCGCTTCGGACCGATCGCCACCGACACCGGCCACCGCCGGCTCGGGGTCGCGCTGACCCGGGCCCGCCGCGCGCTGACCGTCGTGTCCTCGATCGGCGCCGAGGCCCTCGACCCGGACCGCCTGCGCACCTCCGGGGCCCGGATGCTGCGCGACCTCCTCGAGCACGTCGAGGCGGTGACCGGCGACGACGTCGCACCGACCGCCGGGCGCGACGGCTCCTCCCTGGTCCTCGCCGACCTCGCCCGCCGACTGCGGGAGCACGGGCTCGTCGTCCACGAGTCGGTCGGCACCTCGGCGCTGCCCGTCGAGCTCGGCATCGAGGACCCCACGGCCCCGGGCAGGTTGCTCCTCGCGGTCGAGGGCGACGGGCCGGCCTACGCGGCGGTCCTGTCCGGACGCGACCGCGACCTCGTCCGGGTCGCCGAGCTCGAACGGCGCGGCTGGCGGCACCTGCGGGTGTGGACGACCGAGGTCTTCCGGGACCCCGCCCGGGTCGTCTCCCGGGTGCTCGACGCGGTGGGGGTCCGGCAGGCCCCCGGTGGCTGAGCCGCAGGACCCCACCGGCGCCGGCGCGCCCCGGCGGCGCCGCCGACGCCGGGTGGACCGGCCACCGACCAACCCGCGCACCGACGACTCACCGGACGTCGGCACCCCGCGCGACTCCCCGGCCGAGGGTGAGTCGACGCACGACCGCTGGCTGCGCGAGCAGCGACCTCCCCACTGGGAGTAGCCCGCTCGTCGCTCGCCGGTCGGTGCGGGTGGTCAGACGCCGCGGCCCGCCCGCAGCTCGTCGCGGATCTCCTTGAGCAGCTCGGTGTTCGGGTCGATCGTCTCGGCCTCCGGCTCCTTGGGGAAGAGGCGCGCCTGCGCCGCCGCGTACGGCTTCACGACGAAGAAGTAGATGACGAAGGCGACGATGAGGAAGGCGACGAGGGCCGTGATGAACGCGCCCACCGACACCCCGCCGGGCTTGTAGCTCGAGAAGTCCGGCTTGCCGCCGATCTTGCCCAGGATGTCCATGAACATGGCCGTGAAGGCGGTGACGACGGTGGCGAAGGCGCCACCGATGACGAAGGCGACGGCGAGCTCGACGAGGTTGCCGCGCATGATGAAGTCCTTGAAACCCTTCATGATGTTCCCTTTCGTGGTGACGGTCTGACGGGGACAACCTATTGCGCGGGTGGGCCGCCCGCACAGGGACGATCCGCCGGTCGGCCGAGGACGGGCGGGGCGTCAGCCCGGGCGCGCGACGACGACCACGGTGACGACCCCACCGGTGTCGCCGCGGGAGGCGAGGACCCGGTCGGCGGACTCGCCGGTCAGGGTGAGGACCACCCCGCGCGCACTGCCACCCATGGGAGCCAGGGCGGCCACCGGATCGGCCACCGGCGGGTCGACGGCGAGCACGACGGCGTCGCCGGCGAGCACCGCACCACCCTCGGCCGGGTAGACCCCCACCCGTTGGCCCGGCGCGAGCAGGTCGGCGGCCGCGGGGTCGGCGAGCGGCAGGTGGAGGGCGACCCGACCGGCCTCGAGGCCCTCGGTGACGGTCCGGGGCACGAGCCGCGTGGCCGTGACCGTCTCGCCCGCCGCGAGGGCGGACCCCACCCGTCGCCCGACCGCCGACCCCGCGGCCGTGAGCGCCCCCGGCTGCGCCGCCGCGACCGGGACGGCCGCCGCCCCGAGGTCGTCGGGGCGCAGGACCGAGCCCGCGGGCACGGGGCGCCGGGCGACGACGACCGACATCGTGGGCGGCGGCGGAGGACGGACGACCTCGACGACCGCGAGGACGGCGGCGACCAGGCAGGTGGCGGAGAGCAGCCGACGCACCACCGAGCGCCGCCACCGGGCACGGCGGCCGGGACCGGTGACCCCGGCGAGGGACGGGCGGAACGAGGGCATGCGGCGACGCTAGGTCGCCAGGCCCCGGTCCGGTCGGCTCAGGAGGAGGTTGTGGACGACGAGGCGCTCGCCCCGGACCCTGTGGACGAACTGGTCGAGCCCGACGAGGACCCCGACGACGAGGAGCCCGCCGACGAGGAGCCCGCCGACGAGGAGCCCGCCGACGACGTGCCCGACCCGGACGACGAGCCCTCGGAGGACCCCGAGGACCCCGACCCCGACGAGCCGGACCCGGACCCCGAGCGGGAGTCGGTGCGGTAGAAGCCGCCGCCCTTGAAGACGATGCCGACGGCGTTGAACAGCTTGCGCAGACGGCCGCCGCACTCGGGGCACTGGGTCAGGGCGTCGTCGCTGAAGGACTGGACCACCTCGAAGCGGTGGTCGCACTCGGTGCACGCGTAGGCGTACGTCGGCACGGTGGTCCTCCTCGGACGACATCGGGGCGCCGCCGGACCCGGCGGGTCTCGCGGCGGCGCGGTCGGCGTCAAGGATAAGCCAGACCGGCCGTGGCCGCGGCCACGGCCCGGGCCGACGTCCCCGTACCGCCGCCCCCGGGACCGGCACGCGGTCCCGGGGGCGGCGCCCCTGCCGGGGTCTACTTCACCTCGGCCCGGGTGATCCACCACATCCCGACGGCGAGCGGCAGGGCGACCCAGACGGCCACCGAGGTGCCGAGCTGCGCCCACTGCTGGCCGGTCAGCTCGCCGAGGAAGAGCGGGTTCATCGTCCGGTTCAGGTCGAGCCACTCGCCGGCCTTCTCGGCCTGCGACCACAGCGAGCCGAGGATCGACCACCCGGTCGGCAACACGTAGTAGAGGACGATCGCGGCCGGGGTGTTGCGCAGCAGCATCCCGAAGCCGAGGCCCTGGAGCAGCCCGAGGAGCACGTAGCCGGCCGCCCCGAGGAGCGCGGTCCACGTGAACGTCCAGTCGCCCTCGGCGCCCCGCAGCCCGATGGCCGCCGCGTGGGCCGCGGCCGCCAGCGCGAACGAGAAGACGACGGCGACGACGCCGACGGCCAGGGCCGCCACGACCTTCGCCCAGGCGACGCGGGTGCGCCGGGCCTCGAGGGTGAAGGTCACCAGGGCCGTGCGCTGCGACCACTCGGAGGTGACCGCCATGATGCCGACGACCGGCAGCAGGATCGCCATCGGCATCGTCGTCGCCTGGAGGTAGTCGCCGAACGGGTGGTCACCGCCGCCCTGGACGAAGAGGATGGTCAGCGCAGCGGCGATGACTACCCCGACCGCGATGAGCAGCCAGCGGCCCGCGCGGGTGTCGAGCATCTTGCGCAGCTCGACGGTGACGAGCCGGCCGAACGGGATGCCCCGGGTGGGCCGCTCGCCGGGGATGGGCTCGGGCATCCGGGCGTGCTGGAGCGCGGCGTCGTCGCGGACGGCGGTGCGGGTCGCGGTGCTCACGCCGCCACCTCCTCGCGGGCCGACGCGGCGGTGAGGTCGAGGAACATCTCCTCGAGCCCGCGCTCGTCGCCCGAGCGCAGCTCGCGCAGGACGACCCCGGCGGCGAGGGCGACGCGGCCGACGGTCTCGGGGTCGGTCTCGGCGAGCAGGCCGCCGGTCGCGACGCCGGTCGTGGACACCCCGCCGGCCCGCAGCGCGGCCTCGAGGGCGCGGTCGTCGGTCGAGCGGACCACGGTGCCGGAGCCGGCGAGCAGCTCCTCGGTCGTGCCCTGGGCCACGACCTTCCCGTTGCCGATGACGATGATGTCGTCGGCCACGCGCTCGATCTCGTTGAGCAGGTGCGAGCTGAGCAGCACCGTGCCTCCGCGCGCCGCGAACCCGCGCAGCAGGTCACGCATCCAGCGGATGCCGGCCGGGTCGAGGCCGTTGGCCGGCTCGTCGAGGATGAGCACCTCGGGGTCGGCGAGCAGGGCGTGGGCGATGCCGAGCCGCTGGCGCATCCCGAGGGAGTAGTTGCGCACCCGCCGGTTCGCCTCCTTCTCGCTGAGCCCGACGAGGTCGAGCATCGCGCCGACACGGCGCCGGTCGACGCCGGTGAGGACGGCACCGAGGGTCAGCACCTCGCGGCCGGTGCGGCCCGCGTGCTGCGCCGAGGCGTCGAGGAGGAGGCCGACGTGCCGGCCCGGGTTGGGCAGCGCCGCGTACGGGCGTCCCAGCACGGTGGCGCTGCCGCCGCCGGCCGGGGTGAGCCCGGCGACGACACGCATCGCCGTCGTCTTCCCGGCGCCGTTCGGGCCGAGGAAGCCGGTGACCCGCCCGGGGCGGGCGACGAACGACACGTCGTCGAGTGCGGTGAAGGCGCCGTAGCGCTTCGTGAGGTGGTCCACGGTGATCATGGGGACGACTCTCTCCTGCGGCCGCCGACCCCGGCCATGAGGGTCCGGCCTGAGCCGACCCTGAGACCGTCCCGGGGTCGCTCAGGGGCGGGTCAGCCCTCGGACCACTCGGCGAGCCGGCCGCCGCGGCTCACCTGGTACAGCCGCTTCTCGACGTCCTTGCGCACCGCCGACGGGGTGACGACGAGCAGCTGGTCGCCGTGCCGCAGGACGTCGCGGTCGCGCGGCACGAACGAGGTGCCCTCGCGGACGACGAGCGAGATGTTGGCGCCGTGCGGGAGCCGGAGCTCGAAGACCCGGACGCCGGCGATCCGGGAGTGCGGCCCGACGTCGATCTCGAGCAGCTCGGCGCCGAGGTCGGTGAGCGGGGTCGCCTCGACGGCGAGGTCGACGCGGTGGTGCGACGCCCCGACCCCGAGCCGGGCCGCGACCCACGGCAGGGTCGGCGCCTGGATGAGGGTGAAGACGACGACGAGGACGAAGACGAGGTCGAACATCCAGTCGACCCCGGGCGTGCCGGCGGTGATCGGCACCGTGGCGAGGACGACGGGCACCGCGCCGCGCAGCCCGGCCCAGGACAGGAACGCCTGGGTGCGCAGCGGGATGCGGAACGGCGTGCAGGCGACGAGGACCGACAGCGGCCGGCCGACGAGCAGCACGGCCGCGCCGACGACGAGCGCCGGGACGACCTGCGCGCGGAAGCCCTCGGGGCTCGCGAGCAGCCCGAGGAGGACGAACAGCCCGATCTGGGCCAGCCAGCCGATGGCCGTCGCGAAGCCGGTGACGGCCGGCCGGTGGGGGAGCGAGATGTTGCCGAGGACCAGCGCGGCGAGGTAGCAGGCGATGAACCCGGAGGTGTGCAGCGAGTCGGCGGCGGCGTAGGCGAGCACCGCCACCGCGAGCACACCGATGGCGAACAGCGCCGACGACGAGGTGGCGACCACCCGCATCACCCGGGCCCCGAGCCAGCCGACGGCCAGGCCGACGAGCGCCCCGCCGGCCAGCTCCAGGACGGCGAGCACGAGCAGGTGCCACCACGTCTCGGGCTCGGCGCCGGGGGTCAGCTGCGCGGCCAGCGCCGTGACGACCAGCACGACCGGGGCGTCGTTGAAGCCGGACTCGGCCTCGAGCATCCCGGAGATCCGTTGCGGCAGGGGTACCCGGCGCAGCACCGAGAAGACGGCGGCGGCGTCGGTAGAGGCTGTGACCGCCCCGATGAGCAGCGACACCTCCCACGACCACCCGAGGACGGCGTACGCCACCCCCGCGACGGCCACGACGCTGACGGCCACCCCGACGGTCGAGAGCGAGACGGCCGGACCGATCGAGCGCCGGATGCCGGACCACCGCGTCGTGATGCCGCCCTCGACGAGGATGAGGACGAGGGCCGCGTAGCCGAGGACCTGGGTCAGCTCCTCGGAGTCGTAGCGGATGCCGAGGCCGTTCTCGCCGAGGGCCAGCCCGATGCCGAGGTAGATGAGCAGCGACGGGAGCCCGGAGCGCAGCGAGAGCCGCACGGCCGCCACCGCGACGACGAGGACGACGCTGCCGACGAGGAGCACCCGCGAGAGGTCGTCGACGGAGAAGGCCCCGGGCACGGCCTCCCCGCCGACGACCATCGACAGCGCGCCTGTCACCGGGGACCGTCCTCGTGTCGTCGGGGGTGGTGTCCTAGTCTCGCAGGGTGAGTCGCCTCGTCGTCGCCCGCCGCGTCCTGGTGGGACTCCTCGCCGTCGTCGTCGTCGCCGCCGTGGTCGGCGGCATCGTCGTCGTCACCACGGTCCGCGAGTCCTTCCCGGTCCGGTCCGGCGAGGCCTCGCTGCCCGGCCTGTCCGGCCCGGTGACGGTCAAGCGCGACGGCAGCGGCATCCCGCACATCTACGGCGACTCGATGACCGACCTCGCCCGAGCGCAGGGGTACGTCCACGCCCAGGAGCGCTTCTTCGAGATGGACCTGCGCCGGCACATCACCGCCGGCCGGCTCTCCGAGCTCGTCGGCCCGGCCGGGCTCGAGACCGACAAGGTGGTCCGGACGATGGGCTGGCGCCGGGTCGCCGAGGAGGAGCTGCCGACCCTCGAGCCGCGGACCCGCCAGCTGCTCCAGGCCTACGCCGACGGCGTCAACCGCTACCTGCGTGGTCGCAGCCCCGGCGAGGTGTCGGCCGAGTACTCGGTGCTCGGCCTCCAGCTCCCGCTCGGTGAGATCGAGGAGTGGACCCCCGTCGACAGCCTCGCGTGGCTCAAGGCGATGGCCTGGGACCTGCGCGGCGACTACTCCGACGAGCTCGCCCGCGCCCGGCTCAGCGGCCGGCTCAGCGCCGCCCAGATCGCGGCCGTCTACCCGCCGTACGACGAGGAGGCGCACCCCCCGATCCTCTCGGCCGACGAGTGGAGCCCCGGTCGCACGTACACCTCGTCGACGCCCGCGTCGTCCGCCGTGCCGTCGGCCCTCGCCACGGGCTCGGGGGACGAGGTCGTCCGCGAGACGACGACCGCCGGCGCGAAGGCGGCCTACGCGGCGGTCGAGAAGGCGCTGGCCGCCGTGCCCCAGCTCGTCGGGCGCGGCGACGGCGTCGGCTCCAACTCCTGGGTCGTCTCGGGGGCGCACACGAAGAGCGGGAAGCCGCTGCTCGCCAACGACCCGCACCTCGGCATCGGCCAGCCCGGCATCTGGATCCAGAACAGCCTCCACTGCCGCACGGTGACGCCCGAGTGCCCGCTCGACGTCTCGGGCTTCTCCTTCGCGGGGGTGCCCGGCGTCATCATCGGCCACAACGGCCACATCGCCTGGGGCTTCACCAACCTCGGCCCGGACGTCTCGGACTTCTACCTCGAGCGCGTGGTCGGGCAGACCTACCTGCGCGACGGCGCGTGGGAGCCGGTGACCAGCCGTGAGGAGACGATCAAGGTCGCGGGCAAGCCGGACCAGCACATCACCGTGCGGTCGACGACCCACGGACCCATCATGTCCGACGTCCTCTCCTCGGCCCGCGACGCCGGCGCCCGCGCGCCGACCTCCCAGCAGGGCGACGAGAGCCAGGACTACGCGGTCTCCCTCGCGTGGACCGGCCTCGTCCCGAGCAGGACGGCCGACGCCATCATCGGCTTCAACACGGCGACGAACTTCGACGAGTTCCGCACCGCAGCGAGGTCGTTCGCGGTGCCTGCGCAGAACCTCGTCTACGCCGACACCGAGGGCCACATCGCGTACCAGGCGCCCGGCCAGGTGCCCGTGCGCCGGGCCGCCCTCCCCAAGAGCCCGCCCGGCTACTGGCCGGCGCCCGGCTGGGACTCCGCGTACGACTGGAGCGGATACCTCTCGTTCGACGACCTGCCGTGGACCGTCGACCCCAAGGACGGGGTGATCGTGGCGGCCAACCAGGAGGTCTCCGGCAGCCGCTCGCCGTTCCTCACGACGGAGTGGGACTACGGCTGGCGCTCGACCCGCATCGCGCAGCGACTCTCGGGGCTGAAGCAGGCCAGCGCCGCGGACATGGCCTCGGTGCAGATGGACGACACCGACCTCTTCGCCGCGGTGCTCGTCCCGGCGCTGCTGGGCGTCCCCCTCGACGCCCGTGAGGGCGAGGCCGACCAGCAGGACCTCCTCGACTTCACGCAGGAGGCCCGCAACCTGCTGCGGAGCTGGAACCACTCCACCCCCGCCGCCGACTCCGACGCGTCGGCCGCGGCCGCGTACTACAACGCCGTGTGGCGCAACCTCTGCGAGCTGACCTTCGACGACGAGCTGCCGGCCGACATGAAGTCCGACGGGGGCGACCGCTGGCGGGCCGCGGTGCAGAAGCTGCTCGCCGACCCGACCAACGCGTGGTGGGACAACAAGCTGACCCCCAACGTCACCGAGGGACGCGACGAGATCCTGCGCCAGGCGCTCATTGCCGCCCGCCTCGAGCTGACCCGCGAGCTCGGCAAGGACCCACAGCAGTGGGACTGGGGCAAGCTGCACCGGATCACGTTGCAGCACAAGGTCCTCGGTGGCGACACCGTCCCCGGCCCGGTGCGCTGGCTGTTCAACGAGGGTCCCTACGACATGCCGGGCGGCTCGGCGATCGTCAACGCCAACGGGTGGGCCGCGAGCGAGGGCTACGCGGTCGACTGGGCCCCGTCGATGCGGATGGTCGTCGACCTAGCGAACCTCGACGGCTCGACGTGGATCAACCAGACCGGGGTCAGCGGCCACGCCACCGACGACCACTACGCCGACCAGGTCGAGGACTGGGTGGCCGGTCGCCAGCGGCCCTGGCCGTTCACGCCGAAGGCGGTCGACGCCACCGACCCCGACGTCCTCACCCTCCGGCCGGACCCCAGCGCCACCCCCTGAGGCGGCAGCGACCGGGGCGCCCTGCTGGTTGCCGGGTCAGCCGGGACGCAGGTCGGTGTGGCCCTCGGCGGTGAGCACGCCGTCGACCGGCACGTCGTGGTCCTCCCGCGGCAGCGGCTCCTCGTCCGCCGCGAGCAGCTCGCCGGGGTGGAGGAGGACGACGACCGGGACGCCGGCACGCCGGCGCGGCAGCGCCTTGTCGTAGCAGCCGCCGCCCTGCCCCATCCGCGTGCCGCTGCGGTCGACGGTCAGCCCCGGGGCGAGGACGAGGTCGGCGAGCGCGACGGCGTCGAGGCCGAGCGGCTCGCGGCCCGGGTCGGCGAGGTCGTGCCAGTCGAGGTCGAGGTCGGCGAGGGTGTCCGGGACGAGGACGCGGACGCCGCGGGCGAGCAGGGCGGCGTTGAGGGTGGCGGTCGGGGGCTCGCCCGCGACGGACTCGTACGACGTGACGACGGCGCCGGCACCGAGGCCGAGCGCCTCGAGGTGCGCGGTGACCACCGTCGCGAGGGCGGTCTCGTCGGCCGCCGTGTCGCGGGCGGCGGCCAGCTCGCGTCGGCGGGCCCGCAGCGCGCGGCGTCGTTCGGTCTTCGCCGTCGGTGCCATGTCCGGCATCGTAGGGTGGCGCCATGAGCAGCGATGCCCTCCGCGCCGCGACGGCCCGGATGCGGGAGGCCGGGGTCGACGAGCTCGCCATCCGTGTCTTCGCGCGCTACCACGAGCAGCTCCAGGACCAGGTGACCGGCACCATCCCCGAGGACTCCGTCGAGCCGCTCCCCGACCCCCCGTCGCTGGAGTCCCTCACCCCGTCGCCGGAGGCGGTCCGTGCGGCGCTCGCCGGCACGGTCGTCGTCAAGCTCAACGGCGGCCTCGGCACGAGCATGGGGGTCCAGGGCCCGAAGTCGGCCCTCGAGGTGCGCGAGGGGCGCACCTTCCTCGACGTCATCGCCGACCAGGTGCTCACCCTCCGCCGCGTGCACGACGTCGCGGTGCCGCTGCTCCTCATGGACTCCTTCCGCACCCGCGACGCCTCGCTCGAGATCCTCCGGGCCCACCCGGGCATCGAGGTCGACGGCCTGCCGCTCGACTTCCTCCAGAGCAAGGAGCCCAAGCTGCGGGCCGACGACCTCTTCCCGGTCGAGCACCCCGCGGACCCGGAGCTCGAGTGGTGCCCCCCGGGGCACGGCGACGTCTTCGTCGCGCTCCGGACGACCGGCCTTCTCGACGAGCTGCGCCGCCGCGGCTTCCGCCACCTCTTCCTGTCCAACGCCGACAACCTCGGCGCCACGTGCGACGGCGCCATCCCGGCGTGGATGGCGGCCGAGGGCATCCCGTACGTCGCCGAGGTCAGCGCCCGCACGCCGAACGACCGCAAGGGCGGGCAGCTCGTCGTCCGGCGGTCCGACGGCCGGCTCGTGCTCCGCGACTCCGCGGCCGTCGTGCCCGGTGAGGAGGAGTACTTCCAGGACCTCGAGCGCCACCGCTGGTTCCACACGAACAACCTCTGGGTCGACCTCGAGGTGCTCGCCGGCCGGCTCGACGAGCGCGACGGCGTCCTCGGGCTGCCGGTCATCGTCAACCGCAAGACCGTCGACCCCACCGACGCCTCGTCCACGCCGGTCCTGCAGGTCGAGTCGGCGATGGGCGCCGCCGTCGAGCTCTTCGACGGCGCACGGGCGATCGCGGTGCCGCGCAGCCGGTTCCGGCCGGTCAAGACGACGAACGAGCTGCTCCTCATCCGCAGCGACCTCTACCGGGTCGCCGACGACGGCACGGTCGAGGCCGCCACGGACCGCCCGGACCCGTTCGTCGACCTCGGGCCCGAGTACCGGCTGCTCGACGGCTTCGAGGAGCGGTTCCCGCACGGTGCGCCGTCCCTGCGCGGGTGCACGAGCCTGCGGGTCGAGGCCGACGTCACCTTCGGCGCCGACGTCGTCTGCGTCGGCGACGTGCACCTCACGGGGGAGCGCCGCACCGTCCCCGACGGCACCCGGTTGGAGGGCGACGCCTGATGCGCACCGTCGCGGAGCACCGGGCCGCCGTGCTCGGGCTCGTCCGTCCGCTGGGGTCCGAGCGGGTGCGCGTCGGCGCGGCCCTCGGGCGGGTGCTCGCCGAGGACGTCGTGGCCGTCGTCGACCTGCCGGGCTTCGACAACTCGGCGATGGACGGCTACGCCGTGCGGGCCGCCGACCTCGCCGGCGCGAGCGAGTCGACCCCGGTCGTGCTGCCGGTCGACGGCGACGTCGCCGCGGGGGACACGACCCGTCACGTCCTCGCACCCGGCCACGCGCTGCGGATCATGACCGGGGCGCCGCTGCCCGACGGGTGCGACGCCGTCGTCGCCGTCGAGGTCACCGACGCCGGCGCGGAGAAGGTGTCGGTGCGGCTCGCCCCCGAGGTCGGCCGGCACGTGCGCCACCGCGGTGAGGACGTGCGGGCCGGCTCCGTCGTCCTCACCGCCGGAGCACGCGTCGGCCCCGGCCACGTCGCGCTGGCCGCCGCCTCGAACGTCGCCGAGCTCGTCGTGACCCGGCGACCCCGGGTCACCGTCGTCTCGACCGGCGACGAGCTCGTGCCGGTCGGCGGCGTGCTCGAGCACGGGCAGATCGTCGACTCCAACCACCTGATGCTCCGCGCCCTCGTCGAGGCCGCCGGGGCGGAGGTCGCGGCCGGGGTGCACCTGCGCGACGACGCCGACGCGGTCCGCGCCTTCCTCGCCGCGCCGGACGGCGACCCCGACCTCGTCATCACGAGCGGCGGGGTCTCGATGGGCGTCTACGACACCGTCAAGGAGGTCCTCAGCGAGGACGGCGGCGTCGAGTTCGTCAAGGTCGCGATGCGGCCCGGGATGCCGCAGGGGTGCGGCGTCGTGGGGGCCACCGGGCTGCCCGTCGTCACGCTGCCCGGCAACCCGGTCAGCTCCTACGTCTCCTTCCACGTCTTCGTCCTCCCCGCGCTGCGCCGGATGGCCGGCCTCGACCCCGACGACGACGGCGCCTTCGAGGCCGTCGCGGGCGCGTCGTGGCCGACCGCCACCGGTCGCGCCGAGATGACCCGCGTCGTCGAGGACGGCGGGGTGGTCCGGCCCTCCGGGGGGCAGGGTTCGCACGTGCTCGGCGCGCTCGCCGAGGCGACGGCGCTCGCGGTCGCCCCGCCGGAGGTCGACGGCATCTCGCCGGGAGACGCCCTCCGGTGCCTGCCGCTGCTCGGGCATCATCGGGGCTGTGGCTGACCACCCCGGGCCCCCGAGCGGGCTCACCCACGTCCGCGCCGACGGCACGGCCCACATGGTCGACGTCTCGGCGAAGGCGGTGACCGCGCGGCGGGCCGAGGCGCGCGGCCGCGTGCTGCTCTCCGCTGCCGCGGTCGCCGCGCTCCGCGACGGCACGGTGCCCAAGGGGGACGCCCTCGCCGTCGCGCGGATCGCGGGCATCCAGGCGGTCAAGCGCACCCCCGAGCTCGTGCCGCTGGCGCACCCGGTCGCCGTCCACGCGGTCGAGCTCGACCTCGAGGTGGCCGACGACGGCGTCGACATCCGGGCCGAGGTGCGCACCGCCGACCGCACCGGCATCGAGATGGAGGCCCTCACGGCGGTGAGCGTGGCCGCGCTCGGGCTCGTCGACATGGTCAAGGCCGTCGACAAGCACGCCCGGATCACCGACGTCCGGGTCACCGCGAAGTCCGGCGGGCGCTCGGGCGACTGGACGGAGCGCCCGTGAGCAGCCCCGACCTCGCCGGGCGCCGCGCGGCGGTCGTCACCTGTTCGACCCGGGCCGCCTCCGGTGTCTACCCCGACCGCGGCGGCGCCCTCATCGTCGAGGCCCTGCGCGGCTGGGGGTGTGCGGTCGACGAGCCGGTCGTCGTCCCGGACGGGCCCGCGGTCGGCGAGGCCCTGGCCGCCGCCCTGGCCGGCGGCCCGGACCTGCTGCTGACGACCGGCGGCACCGGGCTCACCCCGACCGACGGCACCCCCGAGGCCACCCGTCCCCTGCTCGACCGCGAGGTCCCCGGCCTCGCCGAGGCGATCCGGGCCCGCGGCGTCGCGCAGGGCGTGCCGACCGCCGTCCTCTCGCGCGGGCTCGCCGGGCTCGCCGGGCGCACCCTCGTGGTCAATCTCCCGGGGTCGAGCGGAGGCGTCAGGGACGCGCTCGCGGTCCTCGCCGAGGTGTTGCCGCACGCCCTCGACCAGGTGCGCGGGGGCGACCACTGATGTGGGGCCGGCGGCGCCGTGCGCCCCGGACGGTGCCGACCGCGGCGCCCTCCACGTGGGTGTGGCCGCTGCGGTTGTCGGGGACGACGCCGACCGGGGCCGACGTGCTGCTGCGCCCGCTCACCCTCGCCGACGGACTGGCTTTCCAGTCCGTGCGGCGGGCCAACGCCGAGTGGCTCGAGCCGTGGGACGCCACGTCGCCCGACCCCTCGGCCCCGCCGCGGTCGTTCGGGGAGCTCGTCGAGATCTACGACGCCGACGCCGCCGCCGGGCGTGCCCTGCCGCTCGCCCTCGAGTCCGGGGGCCGGCTCGTCGGGCAGGTCAACGTCGGCAGCATCGTCCTCGGGTCGTTCCGGTCGTGCACGATCGGCTACTGGGTCAGCCGGGCGGTCGCGGGGCAGATGGTCGTCCCCACCGGCGTCGCGCTCGTCGGCGACCACCTGCTCGGCCGGGTCGGGCTGCACCGGATCGAGATCAACATCCGGCCCGAGAACACCGCGAGCCTCGCCGTCGTGCGCAAGCTCGGCTTCCGGTCCGAGGGACGCCGCCCGCACTACCTCCACATCGACGGCGCGTGGCGCGAGCACCTCTCCTTCGCCCTGACCGTCGAGGACCTCCGGGGCGAGCCGTTGACCGCCCGGCTGGCGCGTCTGGCCGCGTCGGAACACTCGTCACAGCAGTCACTTGCGCGACACACCGAGGCGGGTCCGGGCCACTGAGCGTGCCCCCGCCTACCGTCGGACCGTGCAGTCCCCGTCGAGCCTGATCTTCCTCGTCCTCCTCGGGGTCTGGGCTGCCTACTTCGTGCAGTACTGGATCCGGCGTCGGGACCACCTCGCCACGGCCCGCTCGGTCGAGCAGTTCAGCGCCGCGATGCGTGTCCTCGAGCGCCGCACCCCGATCCCGCGCACCGACCTCTCCGACCCCGCGCCGCGGTCGTGGTCCGTGCACCCGGCCCGCACCGTCCGCCCGCAGGTCGTCGTCAAGCGTGCCGTGGCGGCCGAGGCCGGCTCTCCCGCAGTCGTGTCCGAGCGTGCAGTGTCCTCACCGGCCCGCACCGTGCCGGCCGCCCGTCGCGGTGTGCCGCGCCGGGTCCGTGGGCTCGTCCTGCTCACCACGCTCGTCGGCCTCGTGACGACTGGGGCGCTCGCCGCCTTCTCCGTCCTCGTGCCGTGGGCGCCCGCCGTCGCCGGTGGTGCGCTCCTGCTCGCGCTCGCCTGGGTGCGGGCCGGGGTGCGCGCCGAGCAGGCTGCCCGCGCGGCCCGTCGTCGCCGCGCCCACGAGGAGGCGCGTCGTCGCGCCGCCGCCGTGCCCACGGCGGCCGCCACCCGGCGCACCGAGCGTCGCGCCCCCGTCACGACCCCCGTCGCCGAGGACGTCCCGGCGGTGTCCGAGAGCGTCGCGGTCGGCGCCGAGCCGGTCGAGACGGCCGCCGAGGAGACAGCCGCGGAGGCCGCCGAGATCGCCGCGCCGGTCGCGGCTCCCGAGCCGGAGCCCGAGACGGTCATCGAGTACGTCCACCTCGTCGACGAGGACGACATCCCGCTCACCTGGGACCCGGTCCCGGTGCCGCGGCCCACCTACACGATGAAGGCCAAGGCGGAGCGTCCGGCCGTCGCGCCGGCCGCGACCACCCCGGACCCGGAGCCGGTCGAGACCCCGCTGCGCAGCCGCGAGGACCTCGACGAGCGTCGCGTCGCCGGAGCCTGACCGACCGCCTCCGCCGCGGCCCGGCTCGACCGGGCGATCGCCCGGCCCGTCGGGGGTCAGCTCTCCTCGAGCTCGCGCGTCTCCTCCGGGTCCACGCCGAGCCGACGCGCCTCCGCGGCGGCGGCCTCCGCCTCGGCCCGGTCGGTGGCCGCGTCGCCGAGCACGTGCCGGGCGGTCATCGGTCCATCCGTCGGTGCGTCGTCGGCCGGCGGGTCGTCGGAGTCGAGCAGGTGGTGCCCGACGGCGTTGAGCACCGCGACCGTCGGGACGGCGATGAGGCCGCCGATGATGCCGGCGACGACGATGCCGGCCGCGATGGCGAGGATGACCGCGAGCGGGTGCAGGCGCATCGCCCGGCCGATGAGCAGCGGCTGGAGCAGGTGGGCCTCGATCTGCTGCACCCCGATGATGATGCCGAGCATGATGAGCGCCTGGATCGGGCCGAGCGCGACGAGCGCCAGCAGCACCGCCACGGCACCGGACACGGTGGCCCCGACGATCGGGATGAACGCGCCGAAGAACACCAGCAGGCCGATGCCCGAGGCGAACGGCACGTGGAGGATGGCGGCGCCGACGCCGATGCCCACGGCGTCGGCCGCGGCGACGAAGACCGTCGCGCGGGTGAACGCGGCCAGCTGACCCCACGCGATGATCCCGGAGGAGTGCACGCGCTCGCGGGCCGCCCGCGGGAAGAGGCGCACGAGCCAGCCCCAGATGCCGGCCCCGTCGTAGAGGAAGAAGAAGAGGGTGAAGAGCGCGACGAAGAACCCCGCGAGCACGTGGCCCGCCGTGAGTCCGGCGGCCGCGGCGGTGTCGGTGAGGTTGCCCGAGCTCAGGGCGTCGCGGGCCTTGGTGATGTAGCCCTGCAGCTGGGTGTCGGTGATGCCGAAGGTGCCCTGCACCCACTGGCGGATCTGCTCGACGCCGTCGGCGACCTTCGTCGTGATGTCGCCGAGCTGGCTGGTCAGCTGCGAGCCGATGAACGAGATGAGCCCGAACACGACGGCCATCGTGCCGATGACGGTGACGAACGCCGCGAGCCCCCGGGGGAGCAGGCGGGCCAGGCGGTCGTGGACGGGGTGGAGGAGGGCGCTGACGAGCAGCGCGACGACGATCGGGATGACCACCTCGGACAGCACGCTCGAGAGCCACAGCACGGCGCCGACGGCCAGCCCGATGATGATGCCGCGCCACGCCCACTCGCTCGCGGTGCGCACCCCGAGGGGGACGGCCCACTCGGCCCGCGCGCGGATGTCGCCCGGGCCCAGTGGTTCGACCGTCGGCGCAGGCAGGTGGGCCGGGAGGTCGCTCGGGCCGCCGCTGGCGGGGCGGGTTCCGGGCCGGGGCAGTCGCATGCGCCGACTCTAGGTCCTGGCACCGACGCGCCGCCCGTCAGGTGTGCCCGGCTCGGGCCGTGACCAGCGGCGACGTGGCACCGCGCGGGCATCCGGTCAGGGGCTCCCCGCATCGGGTGGGTGCCGTCCACCGGTTTCGGCGCGCGCGCGGCTCGGTGTTATCGTTTCTCCCGCACTCGGGGCTGTGGCGCAGTTGGTAGCGCGTCTCGTTCGCAATGAGAAGGTCAGGGGTTCGAATCCCCTCAGCTCCACCCACCGGAAACCCCGTCCGACCAGCACGTACGTGCCGGCCCGGGCGGGGTTCTTCCATTGTCATTCACCGCCCACCCCCTTCCGTGCCCCCCTGGTGCCCCCCGGAGCCGCGTTCAGCCGATCCAGCCCCGCCAGGTCGGCTCCGGTCCCGAGGAAGTGGAGGTACCGGTTCGTCGTCGCGATCGACTCGTGACCCATCCACGCCTGGACTGTTCCCGGGTCGACCCCGCGGGCCAGCCAGAGGCACGCCGCGGTGTGCCGCAGGTCGTGGATCCTCCGGCCGTGACCCGTCGTCGACCACTGCACGGAGCGCAGCACCGAGGTGCGGTGCAGGCGGGCACCGCCGGCCGAGGTGAACAGCAGCTCGCCCGGCTCCTTGCCCTCGCTGAACCGGAGAACGATCGGCAGGACCCGGTCGGCCAGCGGCACCCGGCGCGTCCGCCTGCCCTTCGTCGCCTTCACCGTCTGACCCTCCGGCTGGGATCGACGCACGAGCAGGCCAGCAGTCGGCACCTGCATGACGTCCTCGACGCGCATCGACCGCGCCTCTGCCCACCGCAGGCCGGTCCAGCACAACACGAGCAGGACGTCCGCCAGGTGCGGCGACCGTTCGGCCCACTGCGCGTGCACCACCTCGACCTCGGCCTCGGTGAACGGATCCATCTCGTCGACCTCCCGAGACTGCTTCGGCACCCGGACACCGAGGACGGGATTGGTCAGGATGACCTTCTCGCGGACGCACCAGGCGAAGAACGACGACAGGCTCGCCCGGTAGCGGACCACCGAGCTCTCCGCCATCCCGGCGGCCAGCAGCTGCTCGAACGCCCGAGCCACCTCGCGGCCAGACACCGCGGAGGCGTGCACCGCCAGCAGGCTCGTCGGGCTCAACCGCAGCACGTCGAGGTCCGCCCGGTAGGTCTTGGCCGCGACCGTCGTCCGTCGCACCGCCAGCCAGCGGTGCATCAACGACCGGACCCGCTCCCGGCCCGCGCGAGGGTCGACCCCGCCGTCCAGTGCAGCGCGCTCGCGCGACAACCACGCCTTGGCCTCGCGCTGCGTGTCGAACACGCGGCTAGCAACGTCGACGCGCCCACTCTTCAGCTTCGCCCGGAACCGACCGTTCGGAAGCTTGCGAACGCTCACGCCGCGACCCTCGAGAGCCACGCCTCGACATCCTGACGTCGATACCGCGGACACGATGGGGCAAGCCACACCACCCGCGGACCATGGCCCGTCTGCCGCCAGCGACACAGCGTCGACGGAGACACCCGCAGGGCCCGAGCCACCTCCGCCGACGTGAGCAGACGTTGCAGCACCTCCGGGCCGGCGCCCGCCACGGGAGTCTGTTGTGCCATCACCCGTTCCTCTCTCGAACGTCCTTCACGATGTTGGACCGATGCCGTTCCGCGCGCCACTGGTCGTACTCCCGCGCGCGGGCGGCGGCGGCCATGGCGAGTGCTTCTTCGGCGGCGTCGCGCCAGCCGGTGCCGAGGTAGGTCCAGGAGCCGATCACGACAGTGGTCTCGTCCTCGTCGTCGGCCAGGAGCCTGCGCTCGAGGTCGCGAGTGTCGATTGTTTCCCCGGTGCGGGCGGACTCGGCCGTGATCCGCTGCCAGCGCACCCGCACCCGGCGCAGGGCGCCGAGGGTGACCGAGTAGCGGCGTGACTTGGTACCGAAGTGGCCGCGGAAACCGAGCATGTGCACCCACCGGCTCATCCGCTGGTAGTCGTGGTCCTCGCCCTGGTGGCGCGCGGCGCGGTCTGCCAGGTCGACGCAGGCGGCCCGGAAGGCAACGATGTGCGGCCGGTGCTGGCCCTCACCGTGCAGACCGGAGACGTCCTTCGTGGCGTACTTCGCCAGGTAGCCGGCCACCTGGCCGGGTGTGAGGGCCGCGCTCGGGTCGTCGACCCGGCGCCCGGCGGTGACCACGCGCACGTCGAGCTGAGCACCCCAGGCCATTACCCGCGGGCTGTCGTCGGCGTCGACGGGTTCGGCCAGGACGCTCACGCCCGGCACTGTGTCGCGAACCAGGGCGGCCAGGGTCGGGCCGTCGAGGGC